>JACMQR010000238.1 GCA_014376885.1 Polaromonas sp. | reverse complement strand
ATTCGGTGGTGTTTGGCGGCTTTCCGGCCAAAAGCCTGCAAGAACGCACCCAGGATGCCGGCGCCGTCGCCGTCATCCCCGCCAACTACCAGCTGCGCGGTGGCAAGGAACTGCCGCTGAAAGCCATCGTCGATGAAGGCATTGCAATGGGCGGCTGCGAGTCGATCAAGAACGTCGTGGTGTACCAGCGCACCCCGACCGCCTGCAACATGGTGGCCGGGCGCGACCGCCTGATGCACGAGGTGATGGACCAGGCCAACCCGGTGTGCGCGCCCGAGTTTGTCGGTGCCGAGCATCCGCTGTTCGTGCTCTACACCTCCGGCTCCACCGGCAAGCCCAAGGGCGTGCAGCACAGCACCGGCGGCTATTTGCTCTGGGCCAAGCTGACGATGGACTGGACGTTCGATTTGCAACCGTCCGACGTGTTCTGGTGCACCGCGGACATCGGCTGGATCACCGGCCACACCTACATCACCTACGGCCCCTTGGCCGCCGGCGCGACGCAGGTGGTGTTCGAAGGCATTCCGACCTACCCGAATGCCGGCCGCTTCTGGCAGATGATCGAAAAGCACAAGGTGTCGATCTTCTACACCGCGCCGACCGCCATCCGCTCGCTCATCAAAGCCGCCGATGCCGATGCCGCCGTGCATCCGGACCGCTCGGACCTGAGCAGCCTGCGCATCCTGGGCTCGGTCGGCGAGCCGATCAACCCCGAAGCCTGGATGTGGTACTACAAGCACATTGGCCACGAGCGCTGCCCGGTGGTCGACACCTTCTGGCAAACCGAAACCGGCGGCCACATGATCACGCCGCTGCCCGGCGCCACGCCGCTGGTGCCCGGCAGCTGCACCTTGCCGCTGCCCGGCATCATGGCCGCCATCGTTGATGAAACCGGCAACGATGTGCCCAACGGCTCGGGCGGCCTGCTGGTTGTCAAGCGCCCCTGGCCGTCGATGATCCGCACCATCTGGAACGACCCGGAGCGTTTCAAGAAAGCCTATTTCCCTGAAGAACTGGGCGGCACGACCTACCTGGCCGGCGACGGCGCGGTGCGCAACATCGACAACGGCTACTTCCGCATCACCGGCCGCATCGACGATGTGCTGAACGTGTCGGGCCATCGCATGGGCACGATGGAAATCGAGTCGGCGCTGGTGGCGCACCCGATGGTGGCCGAAGCCGCCGTGGTCGGCCGGCCCGACGACCTGACCGGCGAGGCCATCGTGGCCTTCGTGGTGCTCAAGCGCTCGCGCCCGGAAGGTGACGAAGGAAAAGCGATTGCCAAGGAACTGCGCGACTGGGTCGGCAAGCAGATCGGCCCGATCGCCAAGCCGAAAGACATCCGCTTTGGCGACAACCTGCCCAAGACGCGCAGCGGCAAGATCATGCGCCGCCTGCTGCGCGGCGTGGCCAAGGGCGAGGCGGTGACGCAGGACACCTCGACACTGGAGAATCCGGCCATCCTGGAGCAGCTGGCGCAAAACCTGTAAGCCCTTCGGTCGGCGGCACCCGGAAAAAAGCCCGTCGGTTGACGGGCTTTTTTTTGTGCTGGGCGGGCCTGGTGGTCGAGCTGTCGGACGGGCGATGCTTACTTTTGACCCAGCACCCAGGCCACCAGCTGCTTGGCCTCGGCGGGCGAGACCTGGGTGTTGGCCGGCATCGGCACCGGCCCCCAGACCCCGCCACCGCCCTTCATGACCTTGCTCTCAAGCCTGGCGGCCGCATCGGTCTGACCGGCGTATTTGGCGGCGATGTCCTTGTAGGCAGGCCCCACCAGTTTTTTGTCCACTGCATGGCAGGCCATGCAGTTTTTGGCGGTGGCCAGCTGCAGGTCAGCCTGGGCCGGGGCGCAAACCGCCAGGCCGGCTGCCAGCGAGAAAATAGCAAGGAAAGTGCGGGGAAAATTCATGGGGCGGCCTCATTCGTGAATGCTGATCGATTCGGTTACAGTGGTTCAACGTAATTGTAGGGGCGGGGGTTGACGGCGGGGGTAGCTCTGAACCTGTCTTGGCCTGCCACCGCACCAGGAGCTGGCGATGTATTTTTTGCTGTTGGGAATGTTGGGACTGGCCCTGAAGTATTTTGAAATCGAGCCGGTGAGCCGCCTGAGCTGGTGGCTGGTGATGGTGCCGTTCGGGCTGGCGGCCCTCTGGTGGGTGTGGGCGGATGCGTCGGGCTACACCAAGCGCCAGGAGATGAAAAAAATGGACGACCGCAGGCAAAAACGCCTCGACAAGCAGCGCCAATCGATGGGCTTGCCGCCTAAGAAATAAGCCTGGCAGCGCGCTGGCCTGCCCAAAACCAGGCGGCCGGACCCAGGTAAAAAGCCCGTGGGGTTTGCGACCCACGGGCGTGTCTCAAGGCGCTTTAAGCGCTACCCGATGCGCGTCAATAATCGTCCAGCACGGCGCCCTTGCTGGCGCTTGACGCATTGAAGGCAAACTTGGCCTGCACGCCGCGGGTGTAGCGCGGCGCCGGCGGCGTCCAGCCGAGCTTGCGGCTTTCCAGCTCGGCGTCGCTGATGTTCAGCTGCAGCAGCAGCTGCCGCGCGTCGATGGTGATCGAGTCGCCCTCGCGGATGAACGCAATGTTGCCGCCCACGGCTGCTTCCGGCGCGACATGGCCCACCACCATGCCCCAGGTGCCGCCGGAAAATCTGCCGTCGGTGATCAATCCGACGCTTTCGCCCAGGCCGGCGCCGATCAGGGCGCCGGTGGGCGCGAGCATTTCGGGCATGCCGGGGCCGCCCTTGGGGCCGAGGTAGCGCAGCACCATCACATCGCCGGCAACGATCCGGCCGTCCAGAATCGCCTTGAGGCCCGACTGCTCGTCCTCGAACACCCGCGCCGGCCCGGTCATGACCGGGTTTTTCAGGCCGGTGATCTTGGCCACGCAGCCCTCGGGCGACAGGTTGCCTTTCAAAATCGCCAGGTGGCCCTGGGCATACATCGGCTGGCCGATGGGGCGGATCACGTTCTGGTCAAGGCGCGGTGCGTCGGGCACCTCGGCCAGCACCTCGGCAATCGTCTGGCCGGAAATGGTCAGGCAGTCGCCATGCAGCAGGCCGGCGACCAGCAGCATCTTCATGACCTGCGGAATGCCGCCGGCCAGGTGCAAATCGACCGCCAGGAACTCGCCGGACGGCTTGAGGTTGCACAGCACCGGCGTCTTGACGCGAATGCGCTCAAAGTCGTCAATCGTCCATTCGACATCGGCGGCATGGGCAATCGCCAAAAAGTGCAGCACCGCGTTGGTCGAGCCGCCGGTGGCCATGATGACCGCCACGGCGTTTTCGATCGACTTGCGGGTGACGATGTCGCGCGGCTTGATGTCTTTTTTCACCGCCCCGATCAGCACCCGGGCCGGGTCCTGGGCGGAGTTTAGCTTTTCGTCATGGGGATTGGCCATGGTGCAGGAGTAGGGCAGGGAAATGCCCGGCCCCTCGACGGCGCTGGACATGGTGTTGGCGGTGTACATGCCCCCCCAGCTGCCGGTGCCGGGAATGGCGCGGCGCT
>JACMQR010000237.1 GCA_014376885.1 Polaromonas sp. | reverse complement strand
CGCCCAGCCGGTGAGCTTTGGCCACCACATGCTGGCCTACGTGGAGATGTTCTCTAGAGACGCCGAGCGCATGGGGGAGGTGCGCCGGCGCGTCAACCGCCTGCCGCTGGGCGCGGCCGCGCTGGCCGGCACCAGCTACCCGCTGGACCGCGAGCGCGTCGCCGTGACGCTGGAGATGATTGATGAACAAGGCCGGCCGCAGGTCTGCCAGAACAGCCTGGATGCGGTGAGCGACCGCGACTTTGCAATTGAATTCACCGCTGCAGCGGCGCTGGCGATGGTGCACATCAGCCGCTTGTCCGAGGAACTGATTCTCTGGATGAGCCAGAACTTCGGCTTCATCCACATCGCCGACCGCTTCACCACCGGCTCGTCCATCATGCCGCAGAAAAAAAACCCCGACGTGCCCGAACTGGCGCGCGGCAAGACCGGCCGGGTCGTCGGCCACCTGATGGGATTGCTGACCCTGATGAAGGGCCAGCCGCTGGCCTACAACAAGGACAACCAGGAAGACAAGGAGCCGCTGTTCGACACCGTCGATACGCTGAAAGACACGCTGCGCATCTTTGCCGAGATGGTCGGCGGCATCACCGTCAGGCCCGACGCCATGGAACGTGCCGCCCTGCGCGGCTATGCCACCGCCACCGACCTGGCCGACTACCTGACGAAAAAAGGCCTGCCGTTTCGCGACGCCCATGAAACCGTCGCCCATGCGGTCAAGGCCGCCACCGCGCGCCAAGTCGATCTGTCCGAGCTGCCGCTGGCGGTGCTGCAGGAATTCAACCCGTCGATCGAGCAGGACGTGTACGACGTGCTGAGCCTGCGCGGCTCGCTCAATGCGCGCAACATCCTGGGCGGCACCGCGCCAGGCCAGGTGCGGACGCAGATTGCGCGGCACCGGACGCGGCTGGGCTGAGTTGTTCACGCCACCAGAGCCAGATGTCAGCGACAGACTTTCGCTATAAAAATAGTAGCTGCTTACGCAAGTCCAGCAAGCACTAATGACTGATTTTATCAATTAAACTGAAGCGTGCGTCCGCAGCCAGCCCTGGAGCGCCGCACCAATGCGCTTGCCAGCTGCCCCCCCCGCTCGCATGGAAAGCTTGCACCACCTCTGGCGACAGGTGGATGCGGTGGCCAGCCTGGGCTGGTGTCTTTTGCGACCCGCGCACAGGCCTGCACAGCGTCTTTTGCAAGTCGGGCGGCCGCATTTTGTCGGCAGGCTTGAACGGCCGCATGCCTAGGGCCGTCAGTCCACGAACTTCTCCAGCTCTGTCAAGAAGCGGAGACGCTTGTTCAGCGTCCACAGAACGCCGGCCTGCGTGGAGCGCGAACTGGCCAGCAAGTACCCACGAAAGGATGCGGCAGCACCTGCCCGCGCTGCAGTAGGACAGCCAGTTCGCCATCGCCATGCTGCAGATGCCCTCCCCATACGGAGGTCTCCCCCAGAACCATGCGGAGGTGGTTGCCTTGCGGTTTTTAAGCCTCGTCTAAGCTGCGTACGCCAGACTCGAACGATTTTTAAAAGGAAGCCCATGCGCCTGCTGCTGGTCGAAGACGACCCCATGATCGGCGAGGCGATGCTGCAGGTGCTGCGCGCCGAGCATTACGCGGTGGACTGGGTGCGCGACGGCGTCATGGCCGACAGTGCCCTGCAAAGCGAACAATACGACCTGGTGCTGCTCGACCTGGGCCTGCCAAAGCGCGGCGGCCTTGAAGTGCTGCGCGCCCTGCGCGCCCGGCGCGCCCCTGTTCCCGTCCTGATCGCAACGGCGCGCGACGCGGTGGGCGACCGCATCGCCGGCCTGGACGCCGGCGCCGACGACTATGTGCTCAAGCCGTTTGACATCGACGAGCTGCTGGCGCGCATCCGCGCCCTGCTGCGGCGCAGCGCCGGCCGGGGCGAGCCGGTATTTGCGCATCGGGGCGTGAGCTTGAACCCGGCAACCCGCGAAGCTGAGGCCCACGGCCAGCCGGTGCTGCTCTCGGCGCGCGAATGGGCGGTGCTCGAAGCGCTGATCGTCAGGCCCGGCGCTGTGCTGTCGCGCGCCCAACTGGAGGAAAAGCTGTTCAGCTGGAAGGACGACATCAGCAGCAATGCGGTCGAGGTGTATGTCCACGGCCTGCGCAAAAAGCTCGGCAACGACTTCATCCAGACCGTTCGCGGCCTGGGCTATGTGGTGCCCAGGAAATGAACGGTGCGCATTCCCTCAGGCGAAGGCTGCTGGGCTTCGTGCTGGTGGCGATCCTGCTGGCCGCCGTGCTGCAGGCCGCTACCGCCTACCGGGGGGCGCTGCGCCAGGCCGATGCGCTGTTCGACGACCATTTGCAGCAGATGGCGCGCTCGCTGCAGGGCGGCATCGCGTTCGGGCTGCCACAGGCCGGGGTCGAAGACGACGCCCGCTTCGAGTTGTTCGTGCAGATCTGGGGCCAGGACGGCACGCAGATTTTCCGCTCCACCCGCTCGGCGCTGCCGCCGCGCGCAGTGCTGGGCTTTTCCGATGTCCAGGCGCATGGCAACCGCTACCGGGTGTACACGCTGCAAACGCCACAGCAAACCGTGCAGATCGCGCAGGACCTGAGCGCGCGCACCGCCCGTGCCCGAGCCCTGGCGCTGCGGGCGGTGCTGCCGTTTGCCTGGCTCACGCCCCTCCTGATGCTGGCGGTCTGGTGGATCATCAAGCGCTCGCTCGCGCCCATCGAACGCGCCCGCCAAGCCGTGGCCAGCCGCGCTGCCGATGATTTTTCGCCGCTCGAAGGCGCCGGCCTGCCCGACGAAGTGCGGCCGCTGGTCGATGAGCTCAATTTGCTGTTCGGCCGGGTGCGCCAGGCCTTTGAGGCGCAGAAGAACTTTGTCGCCGATGCCGCGCATGAACTGCGCTCGCCGCTGACCGCGCTCAAGCTGCAGGCGCAAACCCTGCGCCGCGTGGACGGCGACCCGGCCGCCCGCGAAGCCGCCATCACGCGCCTGAACCTCGGGCTGGACCGGGCCATCCGGGGCGTCGAGCAACTGCTGCTGCTGGCGCGCGAGGAAGCCGGGCCGGCCCAGACGGGCAGCGCCGGGCCGGTCGATCTGCAGCAGGTACTGCGGCTGGCCGTGGCCGACACCTTGCCGCAGGCCCGGCTCGCCAACATCGACCTGGGTCTGGCGGACAACCCACCGGCGCCGGCCGTGCCGCCGGTCAGCGGCCAGTTGGAAGCGCTGCGCATGCTGCTGCGCAACCTGCTGGAAAACGCCGTCAAGTACACGCCGCCGGGGGGCCAGGTCGATGTGTCGCTGGCACAGATGGACGGCTGCCCGGTGCTGACGGTCGAAGACAGCGGGCCAGGCATTGCGCCGCAAGACCGCATGCGCGTCTTCGACCGCTTTTTTCGCGCCAGCGACGCGGCGCCGCACACCGGCAGCGGCCTGGGCCTGGCCATCGTCAAGGCAATTGCCGACCGGCATGGCGCCACGCTGGCCTTGGGGGAGTCGGCGCGTCTGGGCGGCCTGCAGGTCGAGGTGCGCTTTGCGCCGGCCGCACCGCGCTGATTAGATTTTAAGTTTCGCCTAAGCCTGCAGCCGCATAGTTCATTGCATCGGCGCCCTGCGCGCCCTTTCAATCAGGAGCTTTTTCATGACATCGAGCGTTTTGAGCAACACCCGCCTGGTCGCCGCGCTGCTGGCGGCCGGCGCCATCGGCGGCGCCGGGGTGGGCGCCGTCAATGCCCTGCACCTGCCGGCCAGCGCCACCTTGCCGGCGCCCGCCCTGGCGGCTGCCGGCCCAGCCGCCCCGCCGATGGCCTTGCCTGATTTTTCACAAATCACCGAGCGCTATGGCCCGTCGGTGGTCAACATCAGCGTGACCGGCATGACCAAGGTGTCGAGCGACTCGGCGCAGGGCGGCGGCGACGACGACAACAACAACGACGACGCGCTGCCCGGCGGGCCGCTGGGCGAGTTGCTGCGCCGCTTCCAGCAGGGCCAGGGGCGTCCGGGCGCGCCGCAGGAGCCGGAGCAGGCACGGCCCACGCGCGGCCAGGGCTCGGGCTTCATCGTCAGCGCCGACGGCATCATCCTGACGAATGCGCATGTGGTGCGCGGCGCAAGGGAAGTCACTGTCAAGCTGACCGACCGGCGCGAATTTCGCGCCAAGGTGCTGGGCGCCGATGCCAAGACCGACATTGCCGTGCTCAAGATCGCGGCCCGCAACCTGCCGGTGGCCGTGCTGGGCAAGACCAGCGAGCTGAAGGTCGGGGAATGGGTGCTGGCCATCGGCTCGCCGTTCGGATTCGAGAACACCGTGACCGCCGGCGTCGTCAGCGCCAAGGGCCGGTCCCTGCCCGACGACAGCGCCGTGCCCTTCATCCAGACCGACGTGCCGATCAACCCCGGCAATTCGGGCGGGCCGCTGTTCAACACGCGCGGCGAAGTCGTCGGCATCAACTCGCAGATCTACACCCGCAGCGGCGGCTACCAGGGCGTGTCGTTCGCCATCCCGATCGACGTGGCGAACCGGGTCAAGAACCAGATCATGGCCACCGGCAAAGTCGAGCACGCCCGCCTCGGCGTGGCGGTGCAGGAGGTCAACCAGGCGTTTGCCGACTCGTTCAGGCTCGACAAGCCCGAAGGCGCGCTGGTGTCGGTGGTGGAAAAAGGCAGCCCGGCCGACAAGGCGGGCTTGCAGCCGGGCGACGTGATCCGCCAGGTCAACAGCCAGCCCATCGTGTCGTCGGGCGACCTGCCGGCGGCGATCGGCCTGGCCGCGCCGGGCGACAGCGTCAAGCTCGATGTCTGGCGTCAGGGCGCGGCCCGGGAATTGACAGCGCGCCTGGCCAATGCCGAGGATAAGGCCGCGCAGGTTGCCAGCAAGAAGGATGCGCCGGGCCAGGGCAAGCTCGGACTGGCGCTGCGCCCGCTGCTGCCGGATGAACAGCAGGCAACCGGCACCGACAGCGGCCTGCGGGTGGAGCAGGCCAGCGGACCGGCGGCGCTGGCCGGCGTACAGGCCGGCGACGTCCTGCTGTCGGTCAACGGCATTCCCGTCAAAAGCATCGAGCAGGTGCGCGCCACCGTGGCGAAATCGCAAAAATCGGCGGCGCTGCTGATTTTGCGCGGCGACAGCCGGATTTTCGTGCCGGTCGATCTGGGTTGAGGCTGGCCGAAAGATGGGCTGCGCTGAAAATTT
>JACMQR010000236.1 GCA_014376885.1 Polaromonas sp. | reverse complement strand
TTGGCATGCGCTGATGACGTCCGGTCCGAACTCTCGGCATCCGACCTGCTGCGCGTCTGCCGTGATCTGGCCTGGAGTGAAATGGCGGCCATGCCCGGCATCCGTGCCCGGCTGGGGCCGCGTTTGCCGCTGTCCCAGGCCGGCAGTTCGCTGAACTGGTCGTCCGACGGGCTGGCGCTCGATTCGCTGGCCCGCATGCAACTGGCCACGGCCGCAGCCGTCTGGTGCAATGCCTGCGACGTGGGCTTCGAGGATATTTTCCTGGCCAAGCGCAATGCTGCCGACTGGGCCGCAGCCATGCGGCGCGCCCGCAGCGCCGGCGCCAGCGGCTTTACCTTTTCCACCTCGGGCTCCACCGGCCAGCGCCAGCACATCCGGCATGTCGAGGACTCGTTGATGGACGAGGCTCAGTCCTGGGCGCAGGTTTTCCAGGCGGCTGCCTGGCCGGTCAGCCGCATCGTCACCCTGGTGCCCTGTCACCATATCTACGGCTTCATCTGGGGGGTGCTGATCCCCAAGGCGCTGGGCGTGCCGGTGCTTGATGCCAGCCATGAGGCGCTGCCTGAATTGCGGCCCGGCGACCTGCTGGTGGCCGTCCCCGATCAATGGCAATGGCTGGCCGGGTCGGCCCGCACCGGGCCCGCGCTGGTGCAGGGCGTGTCCTCGACCGCGCCAATGCCCGGTCCGCTGCACCAGCGGCTCGTTGCCGGCCAGGCGGCAGCGCCGGCTTTCCTGGCCCGCCTGTTGCAAATTTACGGCTCGACACAAACCGGCGGCATCGCTTGGCGCGACGGTCCTGACAAGCCCTATACCCTGGCGCCAAAGCGCAGCCGCAGCGCCGACGGCGGCATTGAGCTGCTGCTGCCCGGCGGCGCGCGGGTGCCACTGGCGCTGCAGGACGAACTGCAGTGGACCGGCGCGACCGAGTTTGAGCTGCTGCGCCGCACCGACTGCTGCGTGCAGGTCGGCGGCCACAATGTGTCCCCCGCCTGGGTGAGGGATCAGCTGCTTGCCCATCCCGCCGTGCTGGACGCCAGCGTGCGCCTGGACAGCGCGGCAGCCCCGGCTGCCCGGCTCAAGGCCTTCGTGGTGCTGAGGGTGCCGGGCGATCCGTCGCAGCCGGCCGGTCTGGAAGCCTGGGTGATGCACCACCTGCCGTGGTATGCCAACTTCAGCAGCATCTGCTACGGCGCCGAGCTGCCCTGCAACGCCATGGGCAAGCACAGCGACTGGCCGGTCCCGGGGCCTGGCTGCCTGTAGCGTCAGCGCCAAGCGGGCCAGTGGCTGCCGGTTACTGCCCGGCCTGAATCCACTGCGCCGCCTTTTCGGCAATCATCAAGGTCGGCGAGTTGGTGTTGCCGCTGGTGATGAGCGGCATCACGCCCGCATCGACCACCCGCAGGCCGCGAATGCCGCGCACCCGCAGGTGCGAATCGACGACGGCCAGCGGGTCGTCGGCGCGGCCCATCTTGGTGGTGCCGACCGGGTGAAAAATCGTCGTGGCGATGTCGCCGGCCAGGCGCGTCAGGTCCTCGTCGGTCTGGAACTGCACGCCGGGCTTGAATTCTTCCGGCTGGTACTTGGCCAGCGCGCCCTGGCCGACGATCTTGCGCGTCATGCGCAGCGAATCAGCCGCCACCTGGCGGTCCTCGGGCGTGCTCAGGTAGTTCGGCGCAATCGCCGGCGCATCGGCAAAGGCGCCGGTCTTCAGGCGCACGCTGCCCCGGCTGGTCGGGTTGAGGTTGCACACGCTGGCGGTGAACGCATTGAAGCTGTGCAGCGGCTCGCCAAAGGCCTCAAGCGACAGCGGCTGGACGTGGTACTCGATGTTCGGATACGGCTGGTCGGGCGACGAGCGGGTAAAGGCGCCCAGCTGCGACGGCGCCATGCTCATCGGGCCGGTGCGCCGCACGGCGTATTCCAGGCCGATGCGCGCCTTGCCCCAGAGCGAGTTGGCCATGGTGTTGAGCGACAGGCCCCAGCGCTTGCTGCCCTTAAGTCCCTGAATTTTGTACACCGAGCGGATCTGCAGATGGTCCTGCAAATTGCCGCCCACGCCTGGCAGGTCGTGCGCCACCGGGATGCCGTGCTGCTGCAGCAGGCCGGCCGGGCCGATGCCCGAGAGCTGCAAAATGTGCGGCGAGCCGATGCTGCCGGCGCACAGCAGCACCTCGCCCATGTGCCCGGAGTCGCGTGTGGCCAGCGCGGTCACCCGCTCCCGCCCGGTCCACACCTCGACGCCGGTGCAGCGCTGGCCGCCGTCCGGCTGGGCCGTGATGACCAGCTTGCACACCTGGGCGCTCGTCCAGAGCTCGAAATTCGGCCGGCCCAGGCAGGTGGGGCGCAAGAACGCCTTGGCGGTGTTCCAGCGCCAGCCGTTTTTCTGGTTGACCTCGAAGTAGCCCACGCCTTCGTTGCTGCCGCGGTTGAAGTCCAGCGTTTGCGGAATGCCGGCCTGGCTGGCGGCCTCGGCAAACGCGTCGAGCACATCCCAGCGCAGGCGCTGCTTTTCCACCCGCCATTCGCCGCCGGCGTTGCGGTGGCGCAGCAGGCTGTGGTAGGGGTTGCTTTTGTCCTGCATCAGCGCCGGCGCGGTGCCGCGCGCGCCGTGCAGCGGGTCGGCGCCCTTGTAATGGTCTTCATGCAGCTTGAAGTGCGGCAGGGCGTTGTCCCAGGTCCAGTCGCTGTCGCCGGTCAGTTCGGCCCATTTGTCATAGTCGCGAGCCTGGCCGCGCATGTAGATCATGCCGTTGATGCTCGACGAGCCGCCCAGGGTCTTGCCGCGCGGGTAGCGCAGCGAGCGGCCGTTCAGGCCGGCGTCGGGCTCGGTGTTGAACAGCCAGTCGGTGCGCGGGTTGCCGATGCAGTACAGGTAGCCGACCGGAATGTGCACCCAGTGGTAGTCGTCCTTGCGGCCGGCCTCGATCAGCAGCACGCGCTTGGACGCATCGGCGCTCAGCCGGTTGGCCAGCAGGCAGCCGGCCGTGCCGGCGCCGATGATGATGTAGTCGAAAATTTGGGATGAGTCTTGCATGAAGAGGTGTGGTGTGGAGCTTGACCGCTATTGTGGCAAAAGCCGGCCCGCCCGGGTGACGGGGATTACCCGTTTGCCGCTGCGCTGGCCGGGTCTGGCCGGGGCGGCGTTTACCGGCCCGATCGCCAATGCCGGCCAGCCCACCGGCTTTGGCCCGGCTTGTAGGACCATGGCGAATCTGCCTGGGGCTGCCACGGCTTCGGGTTGGCAGCAGTTACCATCGCCGGTTTGA
>JACMQR010000235.1 GCA_014376885.1 Polaromonas sp. | reverse complement strand
GGCCTTGTCTCGGTTGCGCGGCGTTTATTCAGACAACCTCATTGAAGTGGTCGAGTGGTGCATGTCACTCGATGCGCTGGCGCGGCCCCAGTCGGTGTTTGCGCTTCAAAAGGAGCTGAGCCGGGAAAGCGCCCGGCGCTACACCAAACTGTCGGTCAGCGAGCGGGTTCGCCTGCAGTTTGACAATGTCGTGTCGGACACCAAAAAGACGGCCCGCAAGGCGGTCGCTCCGGCACCCCGCTCAAAATGAAGTTTTCGGTTTTTCAGCTCAGCCGCATTGGCGGCCGGGCCATGAACGAGGACCGCATGGGCTACTGCTACACCCGGGAATCGGGCTTGTTTGTGCTGGCCGACGGGATGGGCGGTCATCCGCAAGGCGAGGTGGCGGCGCAGATCGCGTTGGACACGATTTGCGCCTGCTACCAGCAAGCAGCCCAGCCCGTGCTGGCCGACCCGGCCGAATTCCTGGCGAACGCCATGCTGGCAGCGCATCGCCAGATTGTGCGCTACGCGTCTGAAAAAGGCATGCTCGACACGCCGCGCACAACGCTGGTCGCCGCAGTCGTGCAGGACGCCCGCGCAACCTGGCTGCACTGCGGCGATTCGCGCCTGTACTTGGTGCGCGACGGGCAGCTGTTGCTGCGCACCCGGGACCATTCTTTTCTTGAGCAGGACCGCCCCGGAGCGGCCCAGGGGGAGCTGCTCAACCGCAACATCCTGTTCACCTGCCTGGGCTCGCCGATCCGGCCCACCTTTGACACTGCCGGTCCCTTTGCCCTGCAGCAGGGCGACAAACTGATGCTTTGCTCCGATGGCCTGTGGGGCAGCCTGGACGAGGCTGAAATTGTTCGCCAGCTGAGCGCTGAAGGCGTTTGCGAATCAGTTCCGGCGCTGGTCGAGCGGGCTTTGCTGGCGGGCGGGCGGCACTGCGACAATGTGACGGTGCTGGCGCTGGAGTGGCAAACGCCGGAGGTGTTTGCCACCACCCGCAGCCTGGCTGCTGGCAGTGCTGCGGACGGTGCCTTTGCCTCTACCTTGCAAGGTGATTTGCTCGGCAGCCAGGCAGACGACCTTGACGACGCCATGATCGAGCGGTCGATTGCCGAAATCAATGCGGCCATCCGCCGCTCGGCCGCCAAAAAGGCCTGAGCCGCGCAACCGCCGGCGGCTCCAGGCAGCCGCTTGACATTCCTATTTAATTTTGCCGGTCATTCCAGCCAGAAAGCCTTCACCATGAGTCAGTTTGAGCGCATCGATGCCCGGGCCCCGAATGCCCTGCGGCCCGTCCGGATCACCCGCAGCTACACGGTGCACGCCGAAGGCTCGGTGCTGATCGAGTTCGGCGCCACCCGGGTGCTGTGCACCGCGTCGGTCGAGGAAAAAGTCCCCGGCCATAAAAAAGGCAGCGGCGAAGGCTGGGTGACCGCCGAATACGGCATGCTGCCGCGCGCCACCCACACGCGCAGCGACCGCGAAGCCGCGCGCGGCAAGCAAAGCGGCCGCACCCAGGAAATCCAGCGCCTGATCGGCCGCTCGCTGCGCGCGGTGTTCGACCTGAAAAAGCTCGGCGAGCGCACCATCTACCTCGACTGCGATGTGTTACAGGCCGACGGCGGCACCCGCACGGCCAGCATCACCGGGGCGTTTGTCGCCGCGCAGGATGCGGTCAGCAAATTGCTGGCCGATGGCAAGCTGGTGCAGACGCCGATCCTGGACCATGTGGCGGCTGTCTCGGTGGGCATTGTCCGGGGCGTGCCCCTGCTTGACCTCGACTACCAGGAAGACTCGGCCTGCGGCACCGACATGAATGTCGTCATGACCGGCGCGGGGCGCTTTGTTGAAGTGCAGGGCACGGCAGAAGGCGCAGCCTTTTCGCGCCAGGAAATGGACGCGCTTCTTAACCTGGCCGAAAACGGCATCCGGGAGCTGGTGGCGATGCAACAGCATTCACTACTAAATAAATAGCATAAAACGT
>JACMQR010000234.1 GCA_014376885.1 Polaromonas sp. | reverse complement strand
TTCTGGTCAGCCAGCGGTGTCCCTCCGTCCTTGAGCAGGTTGTTGATCGGTACCGACTCGGGGTAGGGCGTGAGATTGGCCAGTTCGGCCACCAGGCCGGCACGCTGGCGGCGGGTTTCGCCCATGCCGACGATGCCGCCGCAGCAGACCTTCACGCCGGCGCTGCGCACCCGCGCCAGCGTGTCGAGCCGGTCCTGGTAGTTGCGCGTGGTGATGATGTCGCCATAAAAATCGGGCGCGCTGTCCAGGTTGTGGTTGTAGTAGTCGAGCCCTGCGCTTTGCAGCGTTTGCGCCTGGCCGTCTTCGAGCATGCCCAGCGTGGCGCAGGTTTCCAGCCCGAGCGCCTTGACGGTGCGGATCAGTTCGGCGACTTTTTCGATGTCGCGCTCCTTGGGCGAGCGCCAGGCCGCGCCCATGCAAAAGCGCGTGGCGCCCGCCGCCTGCGCGCGCTGGGCCGCCAGCAGCACTTCGGCCGGCTCCATCAGCTTGCTGGCTTCGACGCCGGTGTCGTAGCGGGCGGCCTGCGGGCAGTAGCCGCAGTCTTCGGCGCAGCCGCCGGTCTTGACCGACAGCAGTGTGGCAAATTCAATGCGCGTTGGGTCGAAATGCCCGCGATGCACGGTTTGCGCCTGGTGCATCAGCTCGGGAAACGGCAGGTTGAGTAGCGCTTCGATTGCGTCCACGCTCCAGCGTTCGGCGCCGGTCTGGGGGGCGGGCGAAGCCGGGGCGCGGTGCAGGGTGATGGTCTGTTCTACAGCAGTGGACATGGGTGGATTCTTTCGTGGAAAGTGGTTTTTAAGTCTAGCTGAAGAGCTCGTCAGCGCGGTGCCTGCAAGAGGCGCGGGCCAGGGCTGTCAAGGCATCGATCAACAGGTCGACATCGCCCTCGGTATGCGCTGCCGACAGCGCAATACGCAGACGGGCGGTTCCCTCGGGCACGGTGGGGGGGCGGATCGCAGGCACCCAGATGCCGCGCTGGCGCAGGCCTTCCATGGCTGCCAGCGCCACATCGTTGCGGCCGATCAGCAGCGGCTGAATGGCCGTTTTTGAATCGGACAGCTGCCAGCCGCTGCCTTGCAAGCCCGCGCTCAGGCCGCTGCGCAGTCGCGCAATCAAGACCTCTAAATGAATGCGTCGCCAGTTCTCGTGTTCAATCAGCTGCAGGCTGGCGCGCAGTGCGGTGGCCAGCAGCGCCGGGGCGGCAGTGGCGAAAATATAGCTCCGGGTCTTTTGCAGCAGCCATTCGACCAGCACACCAGGACCGGCCACAAAAGCGCCTGCGACCCCGGCGGCCTTGCCCAGTGTGGCCATGTACAGTACCCGACGCGAGGCCTGGACGGCATGAAAACCGGCAGCTGCCAGGCTGCCCCGGCCTTGCGGGCCCAGCACGCCAAAGCCGTGGGCATCGTCGAGCAGCAGCAGGGCATCGTGGCGTTCGCACAGCGCCAGCAGACCTGCAATGTCAGCGCTGTCGCCGTCCATGCTGAACACCGCATCGGTGATGACCAGTTTGCGTGGCGCGCTGCTTTGCGACAGCTGGCTGTCCAGCGCGGCCAGATCGGCATGCGCATAGCGGTGGATCCGGGCGCGCGACAGCCGGGCCCCGTCGATCAGGCAGGCATGGTTCAGCGCATCGGAAAAAACAGCGTCGCCGGCACCCACCAGCGCCGGAATGATGCCGATGTTGGCGGCATAGCCGGCATAAAAATACAGCGCGCGCTCCAAGCCGACGAACGTGGCCAGCGCCTGCTCGAGCGACGCGTTGGCAGCGCTGTGGCCGCTGACCAGCGGGGAGCCGCCGGAGCCCACGCCATAGGCCCTGGCCCCGTCGCAGGCGGCCTGCACCAGCGCCGGGTGGGTGGCCAGGCCCAGGTAGTCGTTGCTACAGAACGCCAGCATGGCCTGGCCGTCAACATTCAAGCGCGCGCCGCTGCCGGGCGTGACCACGTGGCGCTGGCGGCGCAGGTGGCCAGGGTCCAGCTCGGCAAGGCGCGCCGGAAATGCATCAAGCCAGGAGGGTGGTGTCATGACGGGTCATGGCATGTTGCCATGCAGCAGGAAGACAAACAGGGAAGGCGCGCGGATCAGGCGCGGCCTGGTAGGGAATGCTGGCCAGCAGGGGCGCCCGGAGCCGCTGCTGCAAAAAAGCGATATTGTCTTCCTGCGCGAGCATGGCGGGGTCTATGTGGTTAGCTACCCAGCCCGCAAGAGTCAGGCCGCGGGCGCGAATGGCCTCGGCAGTCAGCATCGCATGGTTCAGGCAGCCGAGCCGCAGGCCGACCACCAGGACTACCGGCAAGTCCAGCGCCTGTGCCAGGTCGGCACCGGTTTCGGTGGCTGAAAGCGGCACATGAAAGCCGCCGGCGCCTTCGACCACCACGGCATCGGCCAGTTGCTCAAGCGCGCGGTGGCAGGCAACCAGATGCGCAATGTCAATGCACACCCCGGCACGCTCGGCAGCAATGTGCGGCGAAACCGGGTCGGGTAGCAGCACCGGGTTGTCGAGTTCGGGCGGCACACGGACGCTGGATGCTGCGCGCAGCGCCAGCACATCGTCGTTGGCGGGCACGCCGTCGATCAGTTCAGTGCCTGCCGCCACCGGCTTCATGCCAACCACGCGCGGGTGGTAGCGCGCCAGCGCATGCAGCAAGGCGGCGCTGAAGAGCGTCTTGCCCACACCGGTGTCGGTGCCGGTAATAAAAAGGGAAAGCGCCCGGGGTGCGAGTGTCGTGGTGTAGGTCATGTTTGGGTCAGCGTGGTTTCAAGTGCCGCCAGTGCGCCGCGCGCCAGATGGGCCGCCGTGGTTGCATCCATCACATAGGGCGGCATGGCGTAGAGCGTGTTGCCAATCGGGCGCAGCACCACGCCGTGGGTCAGGGCATGCTGGGCATAGCGGCGCGCAAAGTGCAGTTGCGGCGCGTGGCCGGCGGCGGCCTCGTCAATGTCCCAGGCCCAGATCATGCCCAGCCGGCGGGCGTGCCGCACCGACGGGTGCTGGGTCAGGGGTTCAAAAGCCCGGTCCAGCACCTGCGCCAGCTCGGCGTTGCGGGCCAGCACATCGGTTTGCTCGAACAACTCCAGCGTGGCCAGCGCGGCGCGGCAGGCCAGCGGGTTGCCGGTGTAGGAGTGCGAGTGCAAAAAGCCCCGTGCCATTTCGTCGTCGTAAAACGCGTCGTACACCGTATTGGTGGTCAGTACCGCCGACAGGGGCAACGTACCACCGGTCAAGCCTTTGGACAGGCAGATGAAGTCTGGCCGGATGCCGGCCTGCTGGTGCGCAAACATCGTGCCGGTGCGGCCAAAACCGGTGGCGATCTCCTCGGCGATCAAATGCACCTCGTAGCGGTCGCACAGCGCGCTCGCTTCGCGCAAATAACTGGCGTCGTGCATGGCCATGCCGGCGGCGCACTGCACCATCGGCTCCAGGATCAGCGCGGCGGTCTGTGCGTGGTGTTGCTCCAGCCAGCTCTGCAGGCCGGCGGCGGCGCGCCGAGCCGTGTCAACAGCGCTTTCGCCCGGCAACGCGCTGCGTGCGTCGGGGCTGGGCACGGTGGCGGCCAGCCGCACCAGGGGCGCATAGGCCTCGCGAAAAATGGCGATGTCGGTGACCGCCAGCGCGCCCACGGTTTCTCCGTGGTAGCCGCCGGCCAGGCCAATGAAGCGGCATTTCTCCGGGCGGCCGGCGTTGCGCCAGTAATGGGCGCTCATCTTCAGTGCAATCTCGGTGGCGCTAGCGCCGTCGCTGCCGTAGAAAGCGTGGCCCAGGCCAGTCAGGGCGCCCAGCCGCTCCGACAGCTCGACCACCGGCGGGTGCGTGAAGCCAGCCAGCATGACATGGTCGAGCCGGTCCAGCTGGTCCACGAGCGCTGCCTTGATGTGCGGATGGCCGTGGCCAAACAGGTTGACCCACCACGAGCTGATGCCGTCGAGGTAGCGATTGCCCTCGAGGTCGTACAGCCACACGCCTTCGGCCCGGGCAATCGGCACCGGGGGCTGCGTTTCATGCAGCTTCATCTGGGTGCACGGGTGCCATACATGGCGCAGGCTGCGCTGAATCATTGTGAGGTTGTCCATGGACCTTTTATGTTCAAAAGAAGAAAAGAGACGGGCCGCTTGCGTTGCCGTGAGCCTCAGTCGGAATGAGTGACTTCAAAGCCAGCCTAGGCGGCCTGCGGACAGCCTCGCAGGCGGCGTTTCAGGCCATTTGCACCGCAATGGTCGAGCGTTCCTCCCGGATGCGGTTGTCCTGATCGACAAACACCAGCCGGGGCTTGAAGCCTGTCACCTGCGCCTCGGCGACCGGCCCGAAACCGGCAATGGTCAACAGGTCGCCCACGGCGACCCGCCGTGCTGCCGAGCCATTGACAGAAATAATGCGGCTGCCGCGCTCGGCGCGAATCACATAGGTGAAGAAACGCTCGCCGTTGTTGATGTTCCCGATGTGCACCTGCTCGTTGTCGTCCAGATTGGCCGCGTCCAGCAGGTCCCCGTCGATGGCACACGAGCCTTCGTAGTCAAGCTCGCAATGGGTCACGGTGGCGTGGTGGATTTTGGATTCGAGGAGGGTTCTGAACATGGGATATGCGGGTAAAGTCAGCGTTCAAACAAGGCAAAAGACCTACCGGCAAGCCGCAGATGCGCCACGGGCTGCCGCATGGCGGTAACATTTGCGTTGACAGCCTGGTGTTGCGGACGATTTTAATGCACCCAACAGAGCCGGCTTTTATTTGAAATGGTCATGACCGAGTCACTGGGTTGTGCGAGGCCGGCGGTGAGGCAACCGCCTCGGGCCGGCGAGATCTGCGGCCCGCGTCGGCGGCTTTTCCGGGCCCAACGCGCAACGTTCAATTTTTTGCAGGGGCTAGTCTGGTGTGACAAGACGACCTGCCTGCCCTCTCGCCCAGGCCAGTACCATTTAAGCGGACTGTCGGCAACCGTGCCTGCCTGCTCATTTTTTAATAGCTGGTTGTGTACTTCCAACAAGCGGAAAGCACTGATTTGATCCTGATTTCTGCCTTTATTGACTTTGCCGATCCTGTCGACAATGCCGCCCCGCGCCTGCGCCATGCTTTTGGCCAGGCGCGCGAAGTCCTGGTGGCGCGCCAGCTGGCCGATGTCCGGCCACTGCTTGACGCGCTGCAGGCCGCGGCGCAGCAGGGGCGCTGGTGCGTCGGCTACCTGCGCTATGAAGCCGCGCCCGCTTTTGACAGTGCCCTGCGGGTGCAGGCGCCCGACGGGCCGCTGGCCTGGTTTGCGGTGTACGACGAAGCCTTGCCCTGGCCGCAAGGAACGGGTCTCGGCGCTGAGGCTGCGTGTATCGAGTGGACCGAAACCTGCCCGCGCCCGGTGTTTGACGCCGCCGTGGGCCACATCCAAGCGGCCATTGCCGCCGGCGAGCTGTACCAGGTCAATTTCACCGCGCCGCTGGCCGGCGCCTGGCAGGCGCCGCCCGCAGCCGACGCCCCACTGGCCCTGTTTGCTGCCTTGCAGCGGGCCCAGCCCGGCGGTTATGCGGCTTTCATCGACACCGGAAGCGCCAGCAGCATCGACGAAGGGCAGGTGCTGTCGGTATCGCCCGAGCTGTTTTTCGACTGGCAAAGCATCAGTAGCAGCAGCGCAAGCGGCGGCGGCGGCGACATCCTGGCGCGGCCGATGAAGGGCACCGCCCTGCGCGGCGACACGCCGCAGGCGGACGCGGCCCAGGCCGCCGCCCTGCGCGCATCGCCCAAGGAGCGGGCCGAAAACGTCATGATCGTGGACCTGCTGCGCAACGACATTTCACGCATTGCCGAGCCGTTCAGCGTGCAGGTGCCGGCCCTGTTCCAGACCGAGGCGCTGCCCAGCGTCTGGCAGATGACCTCGGATGTGCGCGCCCGCACCCGGGTCGGCACGTCGCTGGCCGATGTGTTCGGCGCGCTGTTTCCCTGCGGCTCGGTGACGGGCGCGCCCAAGGTGCGGGCGATGCAGATGATCCAGGCCGAGGAAGCCGGGCCGCGCGGGGTGTACTGCGGCGCCATCGGCGTGGTGCGGCCGGGCGGGCCGGACGCCGGCATCCGCGCGACCTTCAACGTGCCGATCCGTACTGTCACGGTCAATGCCGGGCAGCTGCGCTGCGGCATTGGCAGCGGCATCACCTCCAGCGCTGCGCCGGATGCCGAATGGCAAGAGTGGCGCGCCAAGCGCAAATTCCTGGAGCGCGCCAGCCAGCCCTTTGACCTGCTGGAAACCCTGGCCCTGGAGGGCGGCCAGTTACGCCATGCCGCCGAGCACCTGGCGCGGCTGGCCGGCGCTGCCGCGCATTTTGGCTGTCCGTGGAATGCGGTCCAGGTCGAAAACTGTTTGCACGAACTGGCGCAAGCGCATTCGCAAGGCCTGTGGCGCGTGCGCCTGCTGCTCGGTGCGCAAGGCCAGGCACGCGCCCAGGCGTTTGCCATGGACGCTTCGCCGGCCCGGGTCCGGCTGCAACTGGCTGACCGGCCGATGCTGAACGCGCACGGCGAGTTTGTGCGCTTCAAGACAACACGGCGCGCGCATTACGACGCCTTCACGCCGCTGGCGGCGGGTGTGTTCGACACCGTGCTTTGGAATGAAAGCCAGGAGATTACCGAATGCACGCGCGGCAGCATTGCCATGCTGATCAGCGGCCGCTGGGTCACGCCGCCGCTGCCATGCGGCTTGTTGCCCGGCGTTGGCCGGGCGCTGGCGCTGCGCGACGGCCGGCTGAGCGAGGCGGTGGTGCGGCTGGACCAAGTGCCGCGCGTGCAGGAGTGGGCGTTTGTAAACAGCCTGCGGGGCTGGATTGCGGCAGAAATGGTGCCCACCGACAGGCTGGGCTGCGCGGACCTGCCGGACTGAAAACTTCATCTTCCCGCTGAGCTGCCACGCCTGCCGGGCATACGCTGGCGTTTGCGTTTGCGTTCAATATTTCCAGAAAAACCGCTCGTCGATCTGGCCGGTCGCGCTCAGGTACTTGAGCTGCTTTAGCCGGGTGAAGGGCCGGGCGTCGAAGGTGGCTGCATCGATGCCGATGCGGCTGTAGATATCGTGCAGCTGCTGGGCGCCCTTGCGGGCGTCCCAGGCACAGTGAAAGCCGTTGAGCTTTTCATGGATTTTGGCAAAACTGACCTTGTAGCTGCGGTTGTCTGCGCCAGCCTGGCCAAAAGTGAGCTGGCAGCCGGGATAGACATCGGCCACGATCTGGGCGATCTCGCGCACCTGGTAGTTGTCCACGTCATGGCCGACGTTGAAGATCTCGTTGTGCACCGCATCCTGCGGCGCTTCAAGCACGCAGGCCACCGCCTGGCAGATGTCCAGCACATGCACCAGCGGGCGCCACGGCGAGCCGTCGCTGGTCATGACGATCTTGCCGGTGGTGGCGGCAATGCCGCACAGGTTGTTCAGCACAATGTCAAAGCGCATCCGCGGCGAAGCGCCATAGGCGGTGGCATTGCGCAAAAAGGTGGGCGAAAAGTGCTCCGTCGCCATGGCGGCCACATCGCGCTCGACGAGCGTCTTGCATTGGGCATAGGCTGTTTGCGGGTTGGTCGGCGACAGCTCGGTCATGGCCTCGGCGCCATTGGCCATGCCATACACGCTGCACGACGAGGTATAGACAAAGCGCTTGACGCCGGCGGCCTTGGCCAGCCCGGCCAGCCGCGTGGACGCCTGGTGGTTGATCTGGAACGTCAGTTCCGGAACATTCTCGCCCAGCGGGTCGTTGGACAGCTCGGCCAGGTGCACGACGGCATCGACGCCCTGCACATCGGCGCTCTGGATGTGGCGGATATCGCGGTTGAGGGTGCGCGGAAACCCGGGAACCAGCTGGCTGTCGCTGAACAGCCAGCCGTCGCGGTAGTAGCCGGTGTCCAGGCCGACAACCTCATGGCCTCGGGCTTGAAGAAAAGGCGCTAGCAGGCAGCCGATATAGCCTTCAACGCCGGTAACAAGCAGCTTCATTGATTTGTCTCCAAGGGAGTTTGGGAATAGGCCGGAAAAAAGCGGTCGATCTGCTCCTGCCACAGCCGGTCGCACAGCCGGCCGGGGGGCAGCTGGACATCATCGAAGGTCAGCACGGTGTCCTTGGCAATGGCCCGCTTCAAGGTGCAGCCTTGCGCCAGACCGATGGGCAGCAGGTTCTGCGCCCGGGCAGTAGGCGCGTTTTCCGCCAGTCCGTAGGTCATGTAGCCGCCCAGGCCATCAATCACCTCGCCGGACTGCAGGTCTTTCTTGGCGGTGGCCAGCACTTCGACCAGCGGTCCGGCCAGCGGCGCCAGGGCGGCGTCCTGGAACAGCACGGCCCGTGCCACTGTGTTGGGCACCTCGAAGTGGCACAGGTGGTACGGCGTGTAAAAGCAGTACAGCGGCCCGTTGCCCAGCTTGTACAGGGCCAGGTAGTGCTGCTGGACCGGATGGTCATGGGTGCCGAGCACGAACACGCCGGGGCCGGGCATGGCGCCCACGACATAGTCGACGATGCCCGGGCCGTCCAGCATCGATTCCAGCGGGTAGTGGCTGGCAATGTCCTGGATCGGCGTGCCCGGTGGCACGGTCGGGCCGTACATGCCGCGCTGGCCGACGCGCATGCCGGTGCCGTTGGCCACGATGGCGTTTTCAAAGGAAATCTTGGTGCCGTCGGCGAACGACGCCACCATGTCCGGCTTTTGCTTCCACTGGGTGGCAAAGGCGATCTGCGTGGTCGGATTGCGGTACGGATCGTGCAGGCCCTTGATGTTGCCGCACATCACCGGCTTGACGCCGATGCCGCGCACGAAACGGTACAGGTTCATCATCACGCCGGGCTGGTCGCCGTCGGCGCTGGTCAGCACTACGCCGGCGCGGTCGGCATAGGTCTTGAGAATCGGGCCGATGGTGCCGTCGACCTCGGCATTCATCAGCACCACATGCTTGCGGTGGGCCAGCGCTTCCAGCGTGACCTGGGCCGCATGCTCGATGGTGCCGGTGAGCTCGACAATCGCGTCGACGCCAGCGGCCCGGCA
>JACMQR010000233.1 GCA_014376885.1 Polaromonas sp. | reverse complement strand
GGCCACCCGCATGATGAAGGACTCCAGGCGCCCGCCCGAATACCCTGCCACCAGGCCCAGCGTGAGGCCGAGCGCGAGCGCGATCACCGTGCTGACCACGCCCACCATGACCGAAATCCGGATGCCGTAGAAAATCGCGGAAAGCATGTCGCGGCCCTGCTCGTCAGTACCGAGCAAAAAGGTGACGGTGCCATCGGCCGATTTTTCACCCGGCGCCATGCGGGAGTCCATCACATCCAGGCGCGACAGGTCGTACGGATCCTGCGGCGACAGCCAAGGCGCAAACAGCGCGGCCAGCAAAATCAGCGCCAGCAGCAGAAAGCCGAAGGCAGCCACCTTGCTGCTGAAAAAATTGTGCACGAACAGGCCAAATGGCGTTTCAACTGCGGTGCTTTGCGATGGGGCGGATTTCATGCTCAACCTTTGCTGTCTGACAAACGCACCCGGGGATCGAGCAGCGAATACACCACGTCCACCACCAGGTTGATGACGATAAAAATCACCACGATCAGCATCAGGTAGGCGACGATCACCGGCCGGTCCAGAAAACGGATCGAGTCGATGATCAGCTTGCCCATGCCGGGCCAGGCGAAAACGGATTCGGTGACGATGGCAAAGGCGATGATGGAGCCGAACTGCAGCGCGATCACCGTGACGATCGGAATCAAGATGTTTTTCAGCACATGCACACCGATGATGCGGCGGTTGCCGAGGCCCTTGGCGCGGGCGAACTTCACATAGTCCTGCAACAGCGCTTCTTGAGCGCCGGCGCGGGTCAGCCGGATCACCAGGGCGATGTTGAACAGCGCCAAGTTGAAAGCCGGCATCAAGAGGTGCCTGAGTCCGTCGAGCGAAAGAAAGCTGACCGGCACGCCCAGCAGCAGCTCGGTCGGGCCGCGCCCGCTGGACGGCAGCCAGCCCAGTTGCACCGCAAACACCATGATCAACATCAGCCCCACCCAGAACGTCGGCAGCGAAAAGCCCAGGATCGACACGGCCATGATGCTTTTGCCGGCCAGGCTGTTGGGCCGCAGACCAGCCCACAGCCCGAGCGGAATGCCCAGGACGATGGATAGCACGATGGCAAACACCGCCAGCTCCAGGGTGGCGGGCATGCGCTCGATGATCAGCGTCAAGGCCGGCGCAGAAAAAGCGAAGGACCGCCCCATGTCGCCGGCCAGCGCATTTTTCACGAACAAAAAATATTGCTGCCACAGCGGCTTGTCCAGGCCAAAGGCGGCAATGGTGCGCAGCCGGTCGGCCTGGTCGGCATCGGGGCTGATCAGCATGTCGATGGGATTGCCGATGGCATACACCCCGACAAACACGAGCAGCGACATGACCAGCAACACGGCAACGCTTTGCAGCAGCCGCCGGATGATAAAAACAAGCATGGATTAACCCAGATGGCGAAGCCGCAAGTCGCCAGGCGCTTTGCCCGGGTCTGACGGACAAAGCAGGCGCTCAGGGGGATTACTGCGGAATGAACTCGAAGGCGTGGGTGCGCTCATCGGTGCGCGGAATGTAGGCGATGCCCTTTTTGGCCGCCCAAGTGGTGACCTGCTGGTGGATGGGAATCAGTCCGCCGTCATTGATGGCCAGGGCGCCAGCTTCTTGCAACAGGGGCAGCCGGGCCTTGTCGTCCACCGTGTTCAGCGCCTTTTGCAGAAGTTCGTCCATTTTCGGATTGCAGTATTTCAGCCAGTTAAAGCCGCCCAGGCCTTTGGCCGGGTTGTCGCAGGCCAGCAAGGCGCGCAGCGGCGAAGAGGCTTCGCCGGTCTGAGCGCCCCAGCCGAGCAGGCCGAGCGAGTATTCGCCCTTGGCGCCCCGGGCCGAGTAGACCGACATCGGCAGGCCTTCGATCTTGGTCACCACCCCGATGCGGGAGAACATCTGGGCAATCGTCTGGGCGATTTTTTCGTCGTTCACATAGCGGTTGTTCGGTGTGTGCAGCGTCAAGCCGAAGCCGTTGGGATAACCGGCCGCCGCCAGCAGCTTTTTAGCGCCTTCCGGGTCGTATTTGACGACCTTGAGGGCCGGGTTGTTGCCAAACAGGGTTTTCGGCACCAGGTTGTTGGTTGGCTCTGACAGCCCTTCCATCACCCGGTCGCGGATGGCATCGCGGTTGATGGCCATCGACAGCGCGGCGCGCACGCGCTGGTCCTGCAGTGGGTTCTTGGCCAGCGGCTTGCCGTCCTTGTCGGTCACGAAGGGCGACTGGTCGCGCTTCGTGTCCGGATACAGGTAGATTAGCCGGTGCGACACCTTGGAATACAGCGAGATGCTGGCATCGGAGCGCACCTTCTCCAGGTCCGGCGTCGGCACGTTCTCGATGGCTTGCACGTCGCCCGCCAGCAGCGCCGCCAGACGCGTCGAGCCGGTCGGAATGAAGCGCATGGTCACCTTGGACCAGGCCGGCTTTTTGCCCCAGTAGCTGTCGTTGCGGTCAAGCTCGATCCGGTCGTCGCGTTGGTAGCGGACAAACTTGTAGGGGCCGGTGCCGACCATGCCCTTGCCGCTTGAAAAATCATCGCTGGAGATGCCGGTGGTCGCTTTTTTGGAAACGATGTAGACCGAGGTCAGGTCGGCCAGCATCAGCGGATAGGGCTCCCGGGTGGTAAAGCGGATGGTTTGCGCGTCGATGATGGTTTTGTTCAGGATGCCCTTGGTATAAACGTCGAACTTGCCAGGGCTGCCGATGATGGTCGAGGGCCTGTCCATCGACCAGGCAATGTCCTCGGCGGTCAGTTCGCTGCCGTCGTGAAACTTCACGCCTTTGCGCAGCTTGAATTCCCAGGTCAGGTTGTTGACCAGCGACCACGATTCGGCCAGGGCCGGAAT
>JACMQR010000232.1 GCA_014376885.1 Polaromonas sp. | reverse complement strand
TTACCTGCGCGCCGGCCAATGGACGAAGTGGAGTTACGACATGTTTTCCGGTGCCGACATCCATGGCAGCGTGCTGGGCATCCTGGGCATGGGCCGCATCGGGCAGGGCATTGCCAGACGCGGCGCGCATGGCTTTGGCATAGAGGTCATTTACCACAACCGCTCGCGGCTGGATGCAGCGCTGGAGACCGAATGCCCGGCCGGCTATGTCAGCAAGGAAGAACTGCTGAAAACTGCTGACCATCTGGTGCTGGTGCTGCCGTACTCGCCGGCGTCGCACCACACCATTGGTGCCGCCGAACTGGCGCTGATGAAGCCGACCGCCACGCTGGTCAACATCGCGCGCGGCGGCATTGTCGATGACGCGGCGCTGGCGGCGGCCCTGCGCAACCGGACGATTGCGGCGGCTGGCCTGGATGTGTTCGAGGGCGAGCCAGCCGTTCACCCAGACCTGCTCGATGTGCCCAATGTCGTACTGACGCCGCACATTGCCAGCGCCACGCGGCCCACCAGGCTGGCCATGGCCAGCCTGGCAGCCGACAACCTGATTGCCTTTTTCGCCGGAAAAAAGCCTTCCACCCCCTTGAATCCGTCGGTCCTGGCGGCCCAGCAAACGGCAAATTGATGGCGCTCGGACCGCTTGGCAAGGCACGCGTCCCGGGCCGGAGCGGACCGGTCGCGCGGCCCGCCACCTGCCGCCTTCGGGCGCGGTGCGCCGCATGACGCGTGAGTTGGCCCGGCTGATCCTGGCGCAGATCTGCCTGCATGCCTGTATGGCGGGCATGCGCATGGCCGCGCCCCTGCTGGCGCTTGGGCAAGGCTACAGCCCGGCTGCGGTTGGCGTGCTGCTGGCGCTGTTTGCCTTGATGCAGGTATTTCTGGCTCTGCCCGCAGGCCGTTTTGCCGACCGTCATGGGCTCAGGCGACCGGTCAGCTATGGCGTTCTGGCCGCGGCCTGTGGCGCCGGCGCGGCGGTTGCCTTCCCGGTTTTTCCGGTGCTGTGCCTGGCGGCGCTGCTCACGGGCGGGGCCACCGGCGCGGCGACGATTGCCCTGCAGCGCCATGTCGGTCGGGCGGCCGGTGGCGGCCTGCAACTGCGCCAGGTGTTCAGCTGGCTGGCGATCGGTCCGGCCATCTCAAATTTTCTCGGTCCTTTTTCAGCCGGTTTGCTGATTGACCATGGCGGCGCCGCGCCGGGCAGCCTGCAGGGCTACCGGGCGGCCTTCTTGTTGATGGCTTTGCTGCCTGTGTTCACCTGGTTTTTGGTGCGTCCCACGCGCGAGCTGCCCGCGCTGACAGTGCTTGGCGACGGCGTGCCGCCCAAGGCCTGGGAACTGCTGCAGCGGCCACTGTTTCGCCGTCTGCTGGGGGTCAACTGGCTGCTGTCGTCCTGCTGGGATGTGCACACCTTCGTGGTGCCGGTGTTTGGTTTTCAGCGCGGTATCAGCGCGTCGGTGATCGGCTCCATCCTGGGCGCCTTTGCCCTGGCAGCTGCGCTGGTCCGGGTGCTGATGCCGCTGGTCGCTGCGCGCCTGACGGAATGGAAGGTGCTGGCTTTTTCAATGCTGGCGACGGCCGTGCTGTTCGGCGCCTACCCGCTGACGCGCAGTGCGCCGGGCATGGGCATTTGCTCGGTGCTGCTGGGGTTTTCGCTTGGCATGGTGCAACCCATGATCATGAGCATGCTGCACCAGATCACGCCGCCGGCACGCCATGGCGAAGCGCTTGGCCTGCGGCTGATGACCATCAACGGCTCAAGCGTGCTGATGCCGATGCTGTTTGGCTCGGCCGGCGCGCTGGTCGGCATTGCCGGCGTGTTCTGGATCACCGGCGCCCTGGTGGGCTTGGGCTCGCGCCTGGCCTGGCATCTGCAGGCCGGCGGCCCGCATCACAGCTCGTAGAACGTCCTGATCGCGTCCCAGGCCGCCTGCGGCTCGTCGACATAGCGGATCAGGTCCAGGTCTTGCGGCGAAATCGCGCCTTCTTCGAGCATGACGTCAAAGTTGACCAGCCGCTTCCAGTAGTCGCTGCCGAACAGGATGATCGGCACCGGCTTGGCCTTTTTCGTCTGCACCAGGGTGATCACCTCGAACAGCTCGTCCAGCGTGCCAAAGCCGCCAGGAAAGGCCACCAGGGCCTTGGCGCGCATCATGAAGTGCATCTTGCGCAGTGCAAAGTAGTGAAACTTGAAATTCAGCGATGGCGACACATAAGGGTTCGAGCCTTGCTCATGGGGCAGCACGATGTTCAGCCCGATGGTCAGTGCACCCATTTCCTGCGCGCCCCGGTTGGCCGCTTCCATGATGCCCGGGCCGCCGCCGGTGCAGATGAACAATTGCTCGGCCGACGGCCGCGGATTGCTGTAGCCCGCCACGAGGCGCGCAAACAAGCGCGCCTGGTCGTAATACCGGGCGTTGCGGACCTGGCGCCGGGCCAGCCCCAGCGCGGCTTCGTCGTCGCCTTTTTCGGCCAGCGCGAGTGCCGCCTGGGCCTGCTCGGGAGCTGGAAAGCGGGCGCTGCCAAACACCACAATGGTGTTTTCAATGCCCTGGGCCTGCTGGTCGATTTCGGGCTTGAGCATTTCCAGCTGGATGCGCAGGCCGCGGGTTTCCCGGCGCAGCAAAAACTCCGGGTCGGCAAAGGCCAGCCGGTTGGCATCGGGCCGCAGCGGCGTGCTGTCGCTGGACAGGGAATGCAGTTCAGCCCAGGCGTTGGCCAGGCGGTCTTCGGAGAGGTTTTCTGATTGTTCCATGGGCCTGTATCGGTGATGCGCCGACCCGATGTTTCACCACCGGGTCAGGCGCTGGGCAAGGTGAAAAAACGCGACAGCTGACAAGAACATCATAAAGACGGATGGTTGCGCTTTCTGAACGCCCATAAAAAAGGCTCCCGTCGGGAGCCTTTTAACTGTGCAGTGTGCGCCTGATCAGACGCGCTTGCGGTATTCGCCGGTGCGCGTGTCGATTTCCACTACATCACCCTGGGCGACGAAAATCGGCACGCCGATTTCAAAACCGGTGGCCAGCTTGGCCGGCTTGAGCACCTTGCCGGACGTGTCGCCCTTGACGGCGGGCTCGGTCCAGGTGATTTCGCGCTGCACGCTGGTTGGCACCTCGACCGAAATGGCCTTGCCGTCATAGAACACGACTTCGAGTTCCATGCCGTCTTGCAGGTAGTTCAGCGAGTCGCCCATGTTTTCGGCCTCGACCTCGTACTGGTTGTAGTCGGCGTCCATGCAGATGTACATCGGGTCGGCAAAGTAGGAGTAAGTGCAGTCTTTTTTGTCCAGAAACACCTGGTCGAGCTTGTCGTCAGCCTTGAAAACCTGCTCGGTGTTGAAGCTGGCGATCAGGCTTTTGAGCTTCATGCGCACGGTGGCGGAATTGCGCCCGCCGCGGCTGTATTCGGTCTTGAGCACGACCATCGGGTCCTTGCCGTGCATGATGACGTTGCCGACGCGGATTTCTTGAGCGATTTTCATAGCAGTTTTGACTAAGGTGAACCGCAGGACCCATGCAGTTGTCATGCAGGTTTCGCAGCGGGTTATGACAGATTTAGGTAACCAGTTATTCGGCCGCAGCTGCGTTTTGTCGATGCGCGCTGATTGGCAAAGCCCACGATTTTAGCGGTTTTTTACTGCAAAGTGGCTCAGATTGGTTGTCAGGTCATTTTGGCGCAGCAGCCGGGAGCGGGCCGCCCGGGTGCAGGCCAGCCAGGCAGGCAGGTCCGGCGGCGCTAGCTGCAGCTCTTCTGTGCCGGGCTTTTGGCAATTCCACACCTGATGAAAGCGGCGCAGTGTCGCCGGCGCTTGCAGCATGTCCAGAAAAGCGTCGAGCTTGGCCTGGTGCGCCTGGTCGTCCTGCGGGTAGATGTGCCAGACAAACGGCTTGCCAGCCCAGAGCGCGCGCACCAGCGAATCCTCGCCGCGCACAAAGTTAAGGTCGCAAGCCCACAGCAGATGGTCGAACTGCATTTGACTCAAGAGCGGAAGATATGAAATTGATAGCAGACTATGTCCGTCTGCATAGCATATGTAGCCTATTTTCTTATTAAAAGCAGCTTTGACCGCATTGGCCGGCCGTCCGGCAGCGACCAGAAGGCGCACCGGCTGCCCGTCCAGCCCCTGCCGGGCCAGCTGCGCCAAGAAACCGGCCAGCGCATCGGGCTCGTAGCAAAACAGCGAAACCAGTTTTTCCCCGGCCGCGTCGATGCCGCGGGTCGCCAGCCAGGCCGAGCGGTCAAAACCGGCTTGCCGTGCTGCCAGAGTCTGCTCGGCCAGCAGCCCGCCAGTTGCCCCGGTAAAGCCGGGGTAAAAAAACCACTTCGTCCAGCCC
>JACMQR010000231.1 GCA_014376885.1 Polaromonas sp. | reverse complement strand
TTCACTGTTACTTCCCGGGCAGAGCCCGCCTCATGCAGCCCCACAAGTCGATCAAAGAACGGTTTTTCCATGCGCTGGTATTCGAGGTGGTCGCCATTGCCCTGTGCGCGCCGCTGGGCGCCTGGCTGCTGGGTTACCCGCTGGCGCAAATCGGCCTGCTGACCGTGATGATTTCGCTGCTTGCCATGAGCTGGAACATGCTGTTCAACGCCATGTTCGACCGGGCCCAGCGCTGGCTGGGCTTTCATCGCACGCTGGCGGCCCGGGCGGCGCATTCGGTGATTTTTGAAATCGGGCTGCTGCTGGCTGTGGTGCCGCTGGTCGCCTGGTGGCTCGGCATCGGCCTGTGGCAGGCGTTCGTGCTGGACATCGGCATTGCGCTTTTCTTTTTGCCCTACACATTTATCTTCAACTGGACCTATGACCATCTGCGGGTGCGCTTTGTCGCCTAGAAGATGCCTGTGCATGGGTCAGGCGATCGCGCCGCGGGCGCCCAGCGGCAGTTCGCTGGACTGGACGCGCTCGAAGCGTCCGGTTGCGGCGTGGAAATCCCAGCGCTCGAGCTGACAGGCAGACGGCTGGTCGCGGCCCTGAAAACGCAGCAGGTTGACCGAATTGGGGTTGCCCGCGCGCACCCGGGTTGACAAGGCGGTTCCCGCCTGCACGCACCAAAGCCGGCGCTTCAAGCCACTCAGGCGAGCGGACAGGTCGCACAGGGACGGCAGGTGGATATGCCCGCCCATCACGATGTCGGCGCCCGCCTGCGACCAGGCATGCACCGCCGGCTCCCAGCCGCGCAGGCGATCGTGCTGGTCTTCGCTGTGCATCACATGCACCGGCTGATGCACCACCACAATGCGCAGCTGTGCCGGCGCGGCGCGGCCCAGCTCGGCAACGATGCGGGCCGCCTGCGCGGCCGAAACTTCGCCGTTCTTGTGCCGGCGGCGGCGGGTGGTTTTTACCCCGATGACGTGCAGCAGCGGGGTCGACACCACCGGTTCGAGTTCCGGCCCGAAAGCCGCAAGATAGCGGCCATAGGGCCTGAACAGGCGCAAAAACGGGTTGAACAGCGGAATGTCATGGTTGCCCGGAATGGCCAGCAGACGCGGAATGGCCAGGCTGTCGCAAAACGCCCGAGCCTGGGAAAACTCGGCCGTCCGGGCGCGCTGGGTGATATCGCCCGACAGCACCAGCACCTCCGGGCGTTGGGCCCTGGCCAGGCGGGTCAGCGCCTGCATGACCGCCGGTTGCACGGTGCCGAAGTGCGGGTCGGAAATTTGCATCAGGCTGGTCATGCGCCAGCCCGGTCGTGCAGGAGGCTCATTCGATGGCCGCCCGGTCGGCCGCGGCCGGCACCAGCAGCAGCAATGGCTGCGGCGCGACCTCAAAAACCAGCGGCGTTTGCATCCAGACGACCTCGCCATCGGTGGCCACCTTGAGGCGTTTCATGCCCCGGGGCACGACCGTCAGGCGGCGAAAGGAAAAACTCTGGATGTGCTCGGCCTCGCCAAGCCGCCCCAGCAGGCCGCGCGCCAGCAGGCCGAACAGCGCCAGTGTGCCGATCGGGCGCACCGCCACCGCCGTCAGCTGGCCCTGCGCCACGGCCTGGGCATGTCCGGCGTCAATGCCAGCCTGGGTCAGCTGCAGGCGGTTGTTGCCGACAAACAGCGTGGGCGTGCGCAGCGCCACGGACTGACCGCCCGATTCGATCTGCAGCCGCAGCTGACGCCGGGCCTTGAGCAAGGTTGCCATGCCCGAGACAAAGGCCACGAGGCGGCTGCGGCCAAGCTGGCGCTTCCAGGCTTCGCGGTCCTCCAGAATCTGCGGATACAGGCCTACGCTGGCATTGACCAGAAAAATCCGGCCGTTCACCCGGCCGGCCTGAACCGGCGAGATGCGGCCACCCAGCAGCACCTGCGCAGCCTGGCGGCTGTCTTGCGAGATTGCGTTGTCCCGGCCGAAGTAATTGAACGTCCCCAGCGGCAGCACGCCAAACGGGCAGCCGCTGCCCAGCACCGCATTGGCCACGGCGTTGATGGTGCCGTCCCCACCGGCGGCCACCACCACGCCCTGGCGGGAGGTGGCCAGCGCCACGGCGCGTTCGGCGAGTTGGTCGATCGACTCGGCACCAAGGGCCTGCAGGAACTCAAACTCGCGTCCGCCGGCGCGCAAAGTAGCACTGATCAGCGCTTTTTCCTCGTCCGCATCCCGGTGGCCCGAACCGACATTGAAGACCACGAAGAGTGGTCCGTGCCGGGCAGCCTGGCTGGCAATTTCCTGGGAGTCGTTCATGCCTGAAGGATAAGCCCGCCACCCGGACGGCGCTGTCAGCCAAACCCGCTATCCACACAGGCGCGCCGCCCGGTTGCCCCAGGCCCGGCGCTAACGGCCAGAGGTCAGGGCCGGGCCAGCGGCTGCGTCATCTGCACCGACCCCGACACCACCACCTGCACGGTGCTTTTGCCGGCCTCGACCGGAACCGGCGCCTCGGCCATGTCCGATCTGGCGCTCATGGCCATGGCGCGCGGCCGCGGTCCCTGGTCGTTGGCGCTGAACGACACCTCGCGCACCGTGTGGCCGCCAAAACCGAAGGCGGCGGAAATCTCGCCAGCTTTGGCCTTGAAGCGCTCGATGGCCTGGGTCTGGGCTTCGCCCTCGACCCGGGCGCGCTGCTCCCGGCTCAGCGCAAAACTCACGCCGCCCAGGCTCAGGGTCAGAATCTTGCCGGCGGTGCCGGTGATACGCGGGAAATCCTTGCCCTCCAGAATCAGCTCAGTCGAGCCTTGCCAGCCGTTGATCTTGCCGTCCTTGCCATAGCGCGGGTACAGACTGAAATTGCCGGTGCGCACCGCCATCAAATCCGGCACGGCGGCCTGCCTGGCCTGGCCCAGGGCGGTGTCCAGCGCCTGCCTGAGCTGGCTTTGCACCGTGCTGGCGTCCAGGCCATCACGGCTGGTCACCAGCGACATCAACAGCAGGTCCTGCTGCACCTCGACCGACCCGCTGGCTGAAAGCTGGGCCACGTTTTTCAAAGGCTCGGCCTGAATATTTTGGGCAAACAAGCCGGATGTGCAAATGGAAATTGCACAAGCAGCTATCGTTTTAGTAGCAATTCGCATCACATATCGCCTTTCAGAAATTCCAAGCATCGGCCCTGGCACCGCCTGACCGTGGTACGGAGCCGGCCTGGCACGCAAAGCCACGGCAGCCAATTGCACGCCGACGGCAACCTGCCAAGGTAGCACACCGGCATGGCGGGCTGGCAAAAGTGCCGGTGGTGGAGCGGCCAGGCAGGTACTGCTGCTTCACCACCACCGTGTCAAGGCCGGCAACCCTGATTCACACCAGCGCGATGAAGCTCTCCTGCGAAAAACTGCCGGTTATTGGCCTGCGGGAAATTGATACGCCAAATAGAAAAAAAAGTAATAAAATGTTTTTTTGAGGCAAATAACAGACATTCGCACATTTCCGCCCTCAAAATGGCCGCTGTTACATATCCAGAGAGCACCATGCTTCAAGCCCAAACCAACGCCCGCGCAGACAAAATCCTGATCCTGGACGACGACGCACGCATTCGCGACCTGCTGCGCCGCTACCTGGCGCAAGAAGGTTTTGACGTGATCCTTGCCGAGGACAGCAAGGCATTGAACCGGATCATGCTGCGCGACGCGGTCGACCTGATCGTGCTCGACCTGATGATGCCCGGCGAAGATGGCCTGTCCATTTGCCGGCGCCTGCGCGCAAGCAACGACCGCACGCCGATCATCATGCTGACCGCCAAGGGGGAGGATGTCGACCGCATCGTCGGGCTCGAGGTCGGCGCCGACGACTACCTGGCCAAGCCGTTCAATCCGCGCGAGTTGCTGGCCCGGATCCATGCGGTGCTGCGCCGCCGGCCGGCCGCCGAAGTGCCGGGCGCGCCGTCGAGCGACCAGGAAGTCATTACCTTCGGTCCGTTTTCCTTTGACATGAGCCTGCGCACGCTGCAGAAAAACGGCGAGGAACTGCCTCTGACCACCGGCGAGTTCGCCATGCTCAAGACGCTGGTGCGCCATCCGCGCCAGCCCCTGTCCCGCGAAAAACTGGCGCAGCTGGCGCGCGGCCGGGAGTTCGAACCGTTTGACCGCAGCCTGGACGTGCAGGTCTCGCGCCTGCGCAAGCTGATCGAAACCGATGCCGCCGTGCCGCGCTATATCCAGACCGTCTGGGGAATCGGCTATGTGTTCGTGCCGGACGGCAACAACTAAAACCCGGCTTGTCCAGCGCCCGGCCACTTTTCAGGCTGACGCCGGCCGGGGGCCGAAACAAACGCGACCGTTGCAGGGATAATCGGGCCTTTCCTCAACCCGGGCAACACGCCTGACTCTTTGGTGATGCCGAGTCTTGCGGGCGTTTGCTTTTTGCCATGCAATTTTCCCGACCGTCGCCGCTTGAAACCATCCCGATGCCCCTGGAAAAGCGGCTGAGCTGGGGCATCAACCTGTTTTGGCGGACATTTTTCTTTCTGGCGCTGCTGCTGTTTGGCTCCATCATTGCCTGGCTGCAAACCTTCCGGGCTCTTGAGTCAGAGCCCCGGGCGGTTCAAAACGCCCAGCAACTCGCGACCCTGGTCAACACCACCCGGGTGGTGCTGCGCTATGCCGACCCGATTGCCCGGGCCGTGCTGATCAAGGCGCTGGCCGACGAGCAGCATGTGCTGATCGTCACGCGCGAGCCTAACGATCAAATCAAGCCCTATGTCAGCGATGATTTCAGCGAGCGCATTGCCAGCGAGCTGACCAAACGGCTGGAAGCCGGCTCGCTGGTTGCCGGCCAGGTCAATGGCCAGCATGGCCTGTGGGTGAGTTTTTTTATCGAAGGCAATGCTTACTGGCTGCTGACAGACGCCGCCGGGCTGGGACCGTCACGCACCAGCACCTGGGCCATCTGGCTGATGACGGCCGTGGCCCTGTCCCTGACCGGCGCGGCGGTGATTGCCCGGCTGATCAACCAGCCGCTCAAGCAGTTGTCGTTTGCCGCCGGCCGGATGCGCGATGGCGACTTCGATGCGAGCCGGCTGGACGAGCAGGTGAGCACCAGCGAGATCCGCGAGGTCAATATTGGCTTTAACCGCATGGCCGCGCAGCTCTCGAAAATCGAGCGCGACCGGGTGGTCATGCTGGCCGGCATTTCTCACGATCTGCGCACCCCGCTGGCGCGGCTGCGCCTGGAAACCGAAATGAGCGTGGCCGATCCGGATGCGCGCCAGCACATGGTTGCCGACATCGCCCAGCTCGATGCGATCATCGACAAGTTTTTAGACTACGCCCGGCCGGAACCGGCCCATCTCGAGCCGATTGTGCTGAACGACGTGATTGCCGAGGCGCTGTATGCGGTGGCCGAATACCCCGACATGACAGCCAGTGTCAGCATGCCGGACCACATCCGGGTGCTGGCCGACCGGGTTGACCTGCTGCGGGTGATTGCCAACCTGCTTGAAAACTCCCGGCGCTATGGCAAAAGCGCCGATACCAGCCGGGCGCAGGTCGACATTTCAGCCCGCGTCAGCGAATCCTGGGTACTGCTCAAGGTGCGTGACCATGGCAACGGCGTGGCCTCCGAGGTGTTGTCCCGCCTCACCAATCCTTTTTTCCGGGGCGATACGGCCCGCACCGAGGCCACGGGCGCGGGCCTGGGACTGGCGATTGCGGAAAAGACCGTGCTGCGCATGGGTGGCCTGTTCAGCCTGTCCAACACCAACACCGGCGGCCTGGCCGCGCACATCAAGCTGCGCCGGGGCTGAACGCGCCGTCTCGGCGAAAAAAGCGCGATTTTCTGGAAAATCAAGCTTTTGCGCTTTCCGCATAAGCTCAAGCAGCTATCAATAAAGTAGCGCTGCAGCCCGGGCTTCCAGGCTCAGGCCCTGGCCGACCGGACCGAGTTTTTCGGCCGTCTTGGCTTTCACGTTGACCTGGCTCGGGTGCAGGCCCAGGGTTTCGGCAATGCGAACGCGCATGGCCGCAATGTGCGGCGCCAGCCGGGGCGACTGGGCCACGATGGTGCTGTCAATGTTGCCGATGCGGTGGCCCTCCTGCGCCAGCAGGCGGCCGGTTTCCCGCAGCAGTACAACCGAATCGGCACCCTTGAAGCGCGGGTCGGTGTCCGGAAAATGGCTGCCGATGTCGCCCAGCCCGGCCGCCCCCAGCAGCGCATCAATCACCGCATGGAGCAGCACGTCGGCATCCGAATGCCCCAGCAGGCCCAGCGGATGGGCAATTTCGATGCCGCCCAGAATGAGCTTGCGGCCGGGCACCAGCGCATGCGTGTCCCAGCCCTCGCCAATGCGAAACGGCGGGCGCGGTGTGTCAAACGGTAAATTCATGCTTTTGGCTTTCGTTGGGATGGCAATGGGTGGCACGGGCCAGGCTCAGGCGGCGCGGCAGCGGTGGCGCAAAATCGCCTCGGCCAGCGCAAAGTCTTCGGCATAGGTGACCTTGAAGTTTTCCGCGCTGCCCGCCACCAGCCGGGGCGCCAGGCCAAGCGCCTCAACGGCGCTTGATTCGTCGGTGACCGCTGTTCCGGCGCTTTCGGCCGCGTCCAGCGCGCGCGACAAGAGGCCGATGCGAAACATCTGCGGCGTTTGCGCCAGCCATTTGTCGCCGCGTGCCAGCGTGCCGCTCACGCGGCCATCGGCGGCCTGCTTGAGCGTGTCGGGCAAGCGGTGCGCCAGCAGGCCGCCGACCGCGTCATGCTCGCAGGCGCTGATGAGCTGCTCGATCTGGGCGGGGCTGGTCAGGCAGCGCGCCGCGTCATGCACCAGCACCCAGTCGCTGGCGCGCGCGCCCAGTTTGACCAATGCGTCCAGTCCCTGGCGCACGCTGGCGGCCCGGCTGGCGCCGCCGCAGTCCGCCACGCTGAAGGGCTGGGGGCCCAGGGAATCGAAGAACCGGTCGCCGGGCGCCACCACCACCAGCGTGCCGGCCAGACGCCGGACGACCCGGAAGGCTGCCAGCGTGTGCAGCACCATCGGCTGGCCGGCAACCTCCCGGTATTGCTTGGCCGGGCCGGACAGGCCACCGGCCCGGCTGCCCTGCCCGGCGCACGGAACCAGGGCAAAAAATCGGGCGCTTGGACAGGTATCGGCAGGGCTTGACGTCATTGCCCGATCATAAATTCTAAAATCAGCCGGATGCACCTTCCCCCACTTGCCGCCGGCAAACGCTTTTCCCTGCCCCAGCCCCCTGGTTCTGCCGATGCGCTGCTGCTGGCCCGCCTGGCCGAGCGGGAAAAAGCCGCTGGAAAAATCACCGCCCTCATCACCGCGGACGCCAGCGCCGCCCAGCGCCTGATGGGCGAGATCAGTTTTTTCGCGCCCGACCTGCGCTGCGCTCTGTTTCCCGACTGGGAAACGCTGCCCTACGACACGTTTTCGCCGCACCAGGACCTGATCAGCGAGCGCCTGGCCACACTCTGGCGCATCCAGCAGCGCGGCAAGGACACTGGCGCCGACGTGGTCATCGTGCCGGCCACCACCGCGCTGTACCGGCTGGCGCCGCCCGCTTTTCTGGCCGGCTACACCTTTGAGTTCAAGGTCAAGCAAAAGCTCGACGAGGCCAGGCTCAAGGCCCAGCTGACGCTGGCCGGCTACAGCCATGTCACGCAGGTCGTCAGCCCCGGCGAGTACGCGGTGCGCGGCGGGCTGATCGACCTGTTCCCGATGGGCTCGCTGGTGCCCTACCGGGTCGACCTGTTCGACGACGAGATCGACTCCATTCGCACGTTCGACCCGGACACCCAGCGCTCGCTGTACCCGGTGCCCGAGGTGCGGCTGCTGCCCGGCCGCGAATTCCCGATGGACGATGCGGCGCGGGCCAAGTTTCGCAACCGCTGGCGCGAACTGCTCGAGGGCGACCCGACGAAAAGCCGCATCTACAAGGACATGGGCAACGGCGTGGCGACGGCCGGCATCGAGTACTACCTGCCGCTGTTTTTCGAGGAAACCGCCACCGTGTTCGACTACCTGGGCACGCAAGCGACGCTGGTGCTGCATGGCGAGCTGGAGCCGGCCTTCCAGCGCTTCTGGCAGGACACCAAAGAGCGCTACCGGCTGGTCAAAGACGCGCCCGACCGGCCGGCGCTGCCGCCCGAGTCGCTGTTCTTAAGCGCCGAGCAGTTCTATGCCCGCGCCAACGATTACGCCCAGCTGGCGCTGCGCGGCTCGGTGGACGACGCGGCCGGCAACGCGCAGTTTCAAAAACTCGGCGACATGGCCGTGGTGCGCGGCGCCGACGACCCGCTGGCCGGCTTCAAGCGCCATGCCAGTGCCAGCGCCCACCGGGTGCTGCTGCTGGCCGAAAGCGCTGGCCGGCGTGAAAGCCTGCTGGACTTTTTGCGCGCCAGCAATGTCAGCCCGCCGGCCTTCGAATCGCTGGAAGATTTCCAGACCAGCAGCGAGCAAATCGGCATCGCCACGGCCGCGCTGCACACCGGCTTTGCCTGGCCAGAGGAACGCATCGACTTTGTCACCGAAACCGAGCTGTTCGCCGCTGGCGTCACGGTGCGCCGGCGCAACAAGCGGCAAGAACAGGTCAGCGACGTCGAGGCGCTGATCAAGGACCTGTCCGAGCTGAACCTGGGCGACCCGGTGGTGCACAGCGCCCACGGCATCGGCCGCTACCGTGGCCTGGTCAACCTCGACCTGGGCGAGAAAAACGCCGATGGCTCGCCCGCCACGCAGGAGTTCTTGCACCTTGAGTATGCCGACAAGGCGACGCTGTATGTGCCGGTCAGCCAGCTGCACCAGATCAGCCGCTACACCGGCGTCAGCGCCGACGAGGCACCGCTGCACCGCCTGGGCAGCGGCCAGTGGGAAAAGGCCCGGCGCAAGGCGGCCGAACAGATCCGCGACTCGGCCGCCGAACTGCTCAACATCTACGCCCGGCGCGCCGCCAGGCAGGGCCACGCCTTTCGCTACTCGCCCGGCGACTATGAGGTGTTTGCCAACGACTTCGGCTTTGACGAAACGCCCGACCAGAGCGCGGCAATCCACGCCGTCATCCAGGACATGATCAGCCCGCGCCCCATGGACCGGCTGGTTTGCGGCGATGTCGGTTTTGGCAAAACCGAAGTCGCCCTGCGCGCCGCCTTCATCGCCATCACCGGCGGCAAGCAAGTCGCGCTGCTGGCGCCCACCACCTTGCTGGCCGAGCAGCACTACCAGACGCTGGTGGACCGCTTTGCCAAATGGCCGGTCAAGGTGGCCGAGATGAGCCGCTTTCGCTCGGCCAAGGAAATCACCGCCGCCATCAAGGGCTTGGCCGACGGCAGTGTGGACATCGTCGTCGGCACCCACAAGCTGCTCAGCGAAACCACGAAATTCAAGGACCTGGGGCTGCTCATCATTGACGAGGAGCACCGCTTTGGCGTGCGCCACAAGGAAGCGATGAAGTCTTTGCGCGCCGAGGTCGATGTGCTGACGCTGACCGCCACGCCGATTCCGCGCACGCTCGGCATGGCGCTTGAAGGCCTGCGCGACCTGAGCGTGATTGCGACGGCGCCGCAGCGCCGCCTGGCCATCAAGACCTTTGTGCGCAGCGAAGGCAACGGCGTCATCCGCGAAGCCGTGCTGCGCGAACTCAAACGCGGCGGCCAGGTGTACTTTTTGCACAACGAGGTCGAAACCATCGAGAACCGCCGGCAAAAGCTGGAAGAACTGTTGCCCGAGGCACGCATTGCGATTGCCCATGGCCAAATGCCCGAGCGCGAGCTCGAGCGGGTGATGAAGGATTTCGTCGCCCAGCGCTACAACCTGCTGCTGTGCTCGACCATCATCGAAACCGGCATCGACGTGCCGAGTGCCAACACCATCCTGATGAGCCGCGCCGACAAGTTCGGCCTGGCGCAGCTGCACCAGCTGCGCGGCCGCGTCGGCCGCAGCCACCACCAGGCCTATGCTTATTTGATGGTGCCGGATCTGGAAGGCCTGACCAAGCAGGCCAGCCAGCGCCTGGACGCGATCCAGCAGATGGAAGAACTCGGCTCGGGCTTTTACCTGGCGATGCACGATCTGGAAATTCGCGGCACTGGCGAGGTGCTGGGCGAAAATCAGAGCGGCAACATGCTGGAGATCGGCTTTCAGCTCTACAACGAAATGCTCGGCGAGGCTGTGGCGTCGCTGAAAGCCGGGCGCGAGCCCGATTTGCTGTCGCCACTCAACGTCACCACCGAAATCAATCTGCATGCCCCCGCCCTGCTGCCCAGCGACTACTGCGGCGATGTCCATTTGCGCCTGTCGTTCTACAAAAAACTCGCCACGGCCAAGAAAACCGAGCAGATCGACGCGCTGCTGGAAGAAATCGTCGACCGCTTCGGCAAGCTGCCCGCCCAGGCGCAAACGCTGGTCGATGTGCACCGCCTGCGGGTGATCGCCAAGACCTATGGCGTTGTCAAGGTCGATGCCGCGCCCGGCGCCATCACCATCACCTTCAGGAAAGACCCGCCGATTGATTCGATGGCCATCATCCACCTGATCCAGAAGAACAAGCACATCAAGCTGGCCGGCAACGACAAGCTGCGCATCGAGCGGCCGTTGCCGGAAGCCAAAGACCGGGCGCAGATGGTGCGCGATGTGCTGCGGAGTTTGGGGAAGCCGAAGTTGGAAGTTGCCGAGAGCACGATTCACATATAAGTATGCGAAACTTATAATTAATCGTTGTCCATTCCGAGGAGCAATGCCATGGGCCAAGTCACGATTTATGTGGAAGATGGCGCGCTTGACGCGGCCAAGCGTGCCGCCGAGCGCGCCAAGGTATCGGTCAGCCAATGGTTTGCCAAGTTCGCCATTGAAGAAAAGCACAAGCAGGCACAAGGCTGGGATGCCTTTTTTGCCGAGATCGACCACTTGCGGGACACGGGCGGGGATGATTTTCCGTCGATCGAAGAAATCCGTGCTCAAGAAGTGCCGGACAGTCCGCGCGAATCCTGGTGAGAGCTTTTCTTGGCGCTTTTGCTTGACTCCAATATCCTGATCTACTTCTTTAAAAATGCAGGTGCCGTGCGTTCGCATATGGCACAGCGCAAGGATACTGAGATCAAACTGTGTACACCTGTGCTGTGGGAGCTGCTCACCGGGGCCTTCAAATCGCAAGATCCACGCAGCCAGATGACAAGGCTTGGCGCTTTGAAAAGCCGTTTCGACGTTCTGCCGTTTGACCTGGCAGCAGCAGAACAAGCTGCCAAAGCCAGGGCACACCTTGAACGACAAGGAATTCCCATCGGCCCGGTAGATACCATGATTGCAGGCATCGCCCTGTCACAAAATCTGACCGTTGTCACTCGCAACACCCGCGAGTTCGAGCGCGTACCGGGCTTGCAGGCGGAGAACTGGTTTGACTGACAAAGTACGCATCTTGCGCATGTAGCCATTCCTGCCCTGTCTGTCATTCCCGCGAAAGCTGAAATCCAACAACAGGGGCTGAAACGCTTCAACGAGTCTGGATTCCCGCCTTCGGGGGAATGACGGCTTTTAATGAGAAGCTGGGCCAGTTGTTTCTTCGTTGCCTCAAAAATTTATAACGAAATAAGCCTATAGCGCTTTCCAGTATTGTGCTA
>JACMQR010000030.1 GCA_014376885.1 Polaromonas sp. | reverse complement strand
TTTCAGGAAGGCCGGCACTTTTTCGACGGCGGCTGGTTCAACAACCTGACCGTTCAGGTGCGCCAGGCGGGCAACTGGGTCAACGTGCAGCGCTTGAGCGCCTCGCCTTTTTATCCGGGCATCAACAACGGCATCACGTTCGAGACGTACACGCTGCAGTTCGACGCCATCAGTGGAGACGCGATACGCCTGTACGGCGCGCCAGGAGGGAGCGCGGCTTTTATCTCAGTGGGCGAACTGCAGGTGTTCAGCCCCTAAAGGATTTCGTGAATTCGCTCTGAAGCCAGGAGCATGGCAATGACTGCCGAAATCCCGCCCAGCCAGCGCTTCAGGCATCCGTTAGAAATTGCAGCCCAGTCGCATAAACCACGCCAGCCAAAAAGTAGGAGACCTATGTTCATTCGCTTTATTTTTATGCTTGGCCTTGCGGCTGGCTGCAGCGCTGCCCAGTCGCAGGCCATCAGTAGAGAAGCATGGCATGCCGTACCTAATGCGCAAGGCGTGCAGATAATCAACGTCGAATGCGGCGCAGGATTTGTTGATCCGCACGAGATCGTGGTGAAGCAAAATCGACCGGTGGAGCTTCGGGTGCGGACCTCGGAGGAGTCCCAGGAATTCATTTCTGACCTCAGCCCGGGTGAAGCCAAGGCCGTTGGCAAAAAACCCATCTCCCATCGGTTCACCCCAAATGCCAACGGCCGCTTTCCCATAGGGTGCCAAAAGCAAGGCAACAGTTCAGACCCCAATGCAAAGGGCAAAAAGAAAGGATTACTGACAGTGGTGCCGGACAACGATGTCAAGTAATAAGCCATCCCAGCAGGCCAGTTGCACGCCATGCCAAAACGCTGCAGGGCAGAAGCGCTAAAGTCATATGGCCTTGTGTTTTCTTGGCCTATCGAGCCGGCAAACTGCGCAATCAGTTCAGCCAGCCGTGCATGCGCTGAACAACCCGTTCAATCCATCGCCTTGCCCGACAGCCCAACGCACTCATGCCGCGTTATTCCTCGCCCCGGTTACGCGGATGGGCGGTAAAACCTGGAGCCGACCATCCGCTTGCGCACCGCTTCACGGTCATACTCCCGGTCGCCCGGCAGTTCTGGCGCTTGGATTTTGCGGCTGGCTGCACTTGGCATAGATGTCAAGCGCCGGCTGGTAAACGCTGGTGTTCACCTGCATCAGGCCCAGCACCGAGTGGAAAAAGTTGTCGTGGCTGATGGGCGCGTCGAGCTGCTGCTGCAGGCAGTCGGTGGTCAGCTGGCTGCGCTGCTCGAAGCCCGGTGACAGCCAGGTGATCCAGGGCACGTGCTTTTGCACATCGGGCGCCACGCTGTAGGGCATGCCGTGCAGGTACAGGTTGTTTTCGCCCAGCGACTCGCCATGGTCGGAGAGATAAAGCAGGGCCGGCGCGCTGCGCGGCGCCTGCGACTTGAGCCAGCGGATGCTGGCTGCCAGCAGATGGTCGGTGTAGACGATGGAATTGTCATAGGCATTGACCAGCCCCTCCCGGGTGCAGCTTTGCAGGGCGTTGTCCTGGCATTCGGGCAGGAATTTCTTGAAGCCGTCCGGCGAGCGCTTGAAATACGCCGGCCCATGGCTGCCCATCTGGTGCATCACCACCACCACGCCCTTGGCCCGGCGTTCGACACCCAGGGCGGCGATGCGCTCGTCCAGGCCGTGCAGCATGACCTCGTCGAAGCATTCGCCGCCATCGCACAAGCCGGGCACCTTGAGCTGGCTGGTGTTGAAATTTGGAATACGGTCGCACACGCCCTTGCAGCCCGACTGGTTGTCCAGCCAGAGCACGGCCAGCCCGGCATGCTGCAGCACATCCATCAGGCCTTCGTAATTGGCTGGGCGCGATTCGTAGTTCGCCCGGCCGAAATGGGAAAACATACACGGCACCGATGCCGCCGTGCTGGTGCCGCACGACCAGGCGTTGCGCTGGCTGGCGATGTGTTCCATGGCCAGTTGCGGCGTCGTCGGGCGGGCGTAGCCGTTGACGGCGAAGTTGCCGCTGCGGCCGGTTTCGCCCAGCACCAGCAGCAGCAGCGGCGGGCTGGCCTGCGCGGTGTAGCTGGCGCCCAGTGCGGCGTCTTCGCCCAGCGGCAAAATAGCCGACTCACTGCGCTGAAACGGGCTGGCCGCCACCTGGCCCAGCGCATAAAAAGAATTGAGCGGGTTGATCAGGTAGCGCACCTGGGGGTTGTTGCGCATCACCGAGGCAATGCTCTGAAAACACAGCACCACCACCAGCACCAGCAGGGCGCAGGCGGCCAGCAGGGCGGCCAGGTTCGATACTGCCTGGCGCACCGGGCTTTGCAGCCGGATGCGCTGGCGCCACAGCAGTCCGCAGGGCAGCACCGCCAGCACCAGCACCGTGGCCAGCAGGCGCCAGTTCAGCAGGTCGCGGGTCTCGCGCACATCGGTCTGCAGGGTGTTGAGCATCATGGTTTTGTCAATCACGATGCCGTAGGCCAGCATGAAGTAGGCCCCCAGGGCCGCGGACAGCCAAAACAGCATGATCGCCGGCTTGAGCGTCCAGCGCCAGGCCAGCAGGCTGAGCAGGCCGGCCGTGGCCAGGCCGATGACCAGCGCCAGCGCCAGACTGACGCTGGCCGCCTGGCCGCTGCTCAGCTCAGGCAGGCGCGCCAGTGTGCGCCATAGCGCCACATTGCACACGCTGGCAATCCACAAGCTGGCCAGCAATACCACCCAGAGCGGGCGCAGGCCGGCCTGGGGCGGTGGGGTGCTAGGGGCGCCAGGGCGCGAGTAGGCGGGCGGGGACGGATTGGGCAGCATAGCGCCGCATTTTAGGAGGTCCGGCTGGCGGCTGAATCAAGCCCGAAGCTGCCCGGCATGGTGCGCCAGATGGTCGGCCATGAAGGTGGCAATGAAATAGTAGCCATGGTCGTAGCCCGTATGGCGGCGCAGCGTGAGCGGCTGGCCGGCCAGGGCGCAGGCGGCTTCAAACTGCTCGGGATGCAGCTGGTCGGCGAGGAACTTGTCACCCAGGCCCTGGTCGATCAGGATGCCGCCGGGGTAGGGCGCGGCGGTCTGGCGCTGCATCAACGCACTGGCGTCATGGTCTGGCCAGGAGGATTCGTCGCTGCCCAAATAGCCGGCAAACGCCTTGCGGCCCCACGGGCATTGGCTGGGCGCGCAGATTGGTGCCATGGCCGACACCGATTTGAACAGCCCCGGATGGCGCAGCGCCAGCGTCAATGCGCCATGGCCGCCCATCGAGTGGCCGAAGATGCCGATGCGCGCGGCGTCAATCGGTAAGGTGCTGGTCAGCAGCGGCAGCAGTTCTGTGGTGATCCAGCTTTCCATGCGCCAGTGCCGCGACCACGGCGGCTGCGTGGCGTCCAGGTAAAACCCGGCGCCCACGCCGAAATCCCAGCTGTCGGCTTCGCCCGCAACGTTCGCGCCGCGCGGGCTGGTGTCGGGCGCGACCAGGGCCAGGCCGAGCTCGGCGGCCAGGCGCTGGGCGCCGGCCTTGGCCATAAAGGTTTCCTCGTTGCACGTCAGGCCGGCCAGGTAGAGCAGGGCGGGTACCGGGCCTGTTGAAGCGTGCGGCGGCAAAAACACCGAGAACTTCATCGGCAGGCCGATTTGAGCCGAATCGTGCCGGTAAAAGCGCTGTACGCCGCCAAAGCAGGCGTGCTCGCTGAGGAGTTCTAGGTGGGTTGACATGCGGTTCTTTCAACTAAAGCAACACTGCGAGCAATGATGGGCGCCAGCTCTACGCCAGCAAGGGCCGCGGGACTGGCTTGGCCAGACCGCAGGCGCAGCGGCCCCCTCGGGGGGCAGCGAACCACACGCAGTGGAAAGCGTGGGGGCTAATACAAGACGACGCCGCGAATCGATTCGCCGCGTTTCATCAGCTCGAACCCCTTGTTGATGTCTTCCAGCGGCATGGTGTGGGTGATCAGGTCGTCGATGTTGATCTTGCCTTCCATGTACCAGTCGACGATCTTGGGCACATCGGTGCGGCCGCGCGCGCCGCCGAAAGCCGAGCCTTCCCATTTACGGCCGGTGACGAGCTGGAATGGCCGGGTGCTGATTTCCGCGCCAGCCTCGGCCACGCCAATGATGATCGAGCGGCCCCAGCCCTTGTGGGTGCATTCGAGCGCCTGGCGCATGACGTTCGTGTTGCCGATGCACTCAAAGCTGTAGTCGGCGCCGCCGTCGGTCAGTTGCACGATCGCATCGACGACATTTTCGACATTTTTCGGGTTGATGAAATGCGTCATGCCGAACTTGCGCGCCATCGCTTCGCGCTCCGGGTTCAGGTCCACGCCGATGATCTTGTCGGCGCCGACCATCTTTGCGCCCTGGATGACATTCAGGCCGATGCCGCCCAGGCCGAACACGACGACATTCGCGCCGGCCTCGACCTTGGCGGTGAACAGCACCGCGCCAATGCCGGTGGTCACGCCGCAGCCGATGTAGCAGACCTTGTCGAAGGGCGCGTCTTTCCTGATCTTGGCCAGCGAAATCTCGGGCGCGACGGTGTAGTTGCTGAACGTCGAGGTGCCCATGTAGTGAAAAATCGGCTGGCCGTCCAGGCTGAAGCGGGAGGTCGCGTCAGGCATCAGGCCCTTGCCCTGGGTGCCGCGGATCAGCTGGCACAGGTTGGTCTTGCGCGACAGGCAGAACTTGCAATGCCGGCATTCGGGCGTGTACAGTGGAATGACATGGTCGCCTTTTTGCAGCGAGGTCACGCCCGGGCCGACATCGACGACGATGCCCGCGCCCTCGTGGCCGAGGATCGCCGGGAAGATGCCTTCCGGGTCAGCGCCCGAGAGCGTGTAGTAGTCGGTGTGGCAAATGCCGGTGGCCTTGATCTCGACCAGCACCTCGCCGAACTTCGGGCCTTCGAGGTCAACGGTTTCAATGGTCAAGGG
>JACMQR010000230.1 GCA_014376885.1 Polaromonas sp. | reverse complement strand
CTAAGCAGAAACCCCGATGAAGTGCGGCAGAAAATCGGCTGGCCTGAAACTGCTTTGCAAGGCTGAAACCGTGATGAGTTTGTAGGGTTGTTGTTCTTTTTTAGCCTGGAGACGCAACGAAAAAACAAAGTCAGGTCCCTGTCTGGGCAACGACAAGTGCAGGCGTCAAGCGCCGCGGTTAAACCGCCAAAACGGGCTTCAGCCAAAACGTGCCCGGCCCGGAACAGCCCTTGAAAAAAAGCGTTCACTGGGCGATTTTGGCGGCCACTGGCGTGCTGGTTTCCTGCGCTGCGGTGAGCCCGCAGCAAGCGCCTGGTTTGTCCGCGACCCCTGCATTGTCAAAGTTGACCAACCCCTGGGACATGGCCTTCTTGCCTGACGGGTCTATGTTTTTCACCGAAAAATGCAAGGGCCTGTCGCTCCGGCAGCCTGCCGGCGCCGTCAATCGCCTGCTGGGCATGAAGGACTCGCAGGGCTATGCCACCACGGCCGGCGATCTTTTTTGCGACGGCCAGGCAGGCATGAACGGGGTCGCGGTCGATCCCGATTTTGCCTCGAACCGGTTTGTCTATGTACATTCCACGTCCAGCATGGGCTCGCCGTCAAGCAACCGGGTTCTGCGTTTTAATGTCGGCGCCGAAGGCACCAAGCTGTCCGAGCGAAAAGACATCGTGGCTGACATTCCCCACAAGGTCGCGCCAAGCGACCACCCATTTGGCGGCTCCGGGGCCCGCAACGGCGAGCGCTTGCGCTTTGGCCCCAGTGATGGATTTCTTCATGTGACCACCGGCGACACGCACAACGGTTAAGTGCCGCAAAGCCCCACGCGCATTGGTGGCAAGGTTTTGCGAATCGACCGTGATGGCAAGGCCGCTGCGGGCAACAACGCCCCATCGGGATTCGATTCGCGAATCTTCGCCTACGGATTTCGCAACCCCCAGGGCATCACCTTCCGTCCGGGAACCAACCAGCCCTACACCGCAGAAAACGGCCCCTGGCATTCTGATGAGGTGACGGCGCTGGTGGCTGGCGGCAATGGCGGCTGGGACCCGCGCCCCAACATGAGCGGCCGGGGTGCCTGCCCAGACAACTACTGCGGCTACAGCCCCAACCAGATGGGTGCGGTCGATCCCAAGGTGCGCTCCGATTTCATGCCCATGACCGACCTGCGCCCCTACCCCAAGGCCATGAGGCCGGCCTGGAACAATTAGGGTCTGTCACAGGGAATGTCGTCCGGCGCCTTCCTCAGCGGCAAGCAATGGAAAGGATGGGACGGAAAGATGGTGGTGGCCTACATGGGCATCGGCATCCATGGCACCCCGGTGGGCAACCGACTGGATGTGCTGGACATCAGCACCGACGGCCTTTCTGCCAAGCGCAGCACGGTTTCCCTGCCCATGCCGGCGGGCCGGTTCCGCTCGATGGTCCAGGCACCGGACGGAAACCTGTATGTCGCCACTGACGAGGGCGAGATTTACCGGATGACGCCCAACTGAGGCTGCCCCGCAGTGCGTTTGAAATCCGCAGAGCCCCTTGGGGCTTGCTTGAATCAAGGACCATGCCCATGCACAAATTTATGGCCCTGCCGGCAGTTTGCAGTTTGCTGGTGCATGCCGGGTCTGCTTTTGCCGATGCTGACATGCTCAAGAAATTCAACTGCATGGCTTGTCACGCCATTGACCAAAAGCGGTTCGGACCGCCGCTCAAAGACGTGGCGGCCAAGTATGCGGACGACACCAGCGCGGCCGCCGTGCCGGCCAAAAAAATTCAAGCCGGCGGCTCGGGCGTTCGGGGCGAGCTGCCGATGCCCGCGCTGCCCCAGGTCTCCGATGCCGATGCCAAAACGCTGGCCGAGTACATCCTGACGCTCAAGTGATCCGCGGCCCTGGCCTCGGGCGGGCCTGCTCGCTGTGGCCTGGGCCAGCGCGCCGGCCTTGACAAAGCCGCTCAGTGGGCCTGCCGGGCCCGGATCCGGTTGACGTCCAGCGGCGTGACGGCGCCGGCCTGGTTGCCCCAGGATGTCCGGATGTGGCTGATGAGTTCGGCCACCTGCTGGTCGTTGAGCAGCAGCACAAAAGGCGGCATGCCGAAAGGCCGTGGGTTGCCTGCCGTGGCCGGGGCAAAGCCGCCGTTAAGCACTATCTGCACCAGGTTTTCCGTGGATCTCATGGTGACCGCGCGGTTTCCGGCCAGCGCCGGATAGGCGCCAGCCACGCCTTCGCCCTGGCCACCATGGCATTGCGCGCAGTGCTGCTCGTACAGCTTGGCGGCGGTGGCCGTGTTGAACGGCGCGCCGGCCGGGCGCGGCATGACGGTAGATTCAAGCGGCGCACTTGAGGCCGGCAGGGCTTTGAGGTAGTGGGCCATCGCCTTCAAATCCGGCAGGGTCAGGTGCTGGGTGCTGCCCAGCACGACATCGGCCATGGGGCCGCTCACCGATGCGCCCGGGGCCACACCGCTCTGGAGCAGGCTGACAATGTCTTTTACCTCCCACTGGCCTAGTCCGGCCTCTTGCGGCGATAGGAGGGACGGGGCATACCAGTTTTGCATCGGAATCAGCCCGCCTGCCAGCGCCAGGCCCCGAGACTGGCCACCCAGCGCATCCCGGGGTGAATGGCAGGCGCTGCAGTGGCCCAGCCCGTTGACCAGGTAGGCCCCTTGGTTCCAGTCGGCAGAGCGGCTGGCATCGGGCTGGTACACGCCTGGCCTGAAGTAAAGCGCCCGCCAGACCGCCAGCGCTGCCTGCGTGTCAAAGGGAAAGCCAAGCGCATGAGGCCGGTTGGTCTGCTTGACCGCCGGCTGGGCGCGCAAATAGGCAAAAATCGCATCGGAATCGGTGCGTGTGACCTGGGTGTAGCTGGTGTAGGGAAATGCCGGGTACAGCAGGCGGCCGCTTTTGGAGCGGCCGTTGTGCATCGCGCGCCAGAAATGGGCCGACGACCAGCTGCCGATTCCGGTGTTCGAGTCGGGCGTGAGGTTGGAGGTGTACACCGTGCCAAAAGGCGTGGCGATGCCCAGGCCGCCGGCATAGCGGGCGCCGCCGCGTGCCGTGTGGCAGGCCATGCAGTTGCCGGCCCGCGCCAGGTAGGCGCCGCGCTCGATCAGGCTGTCGCTTGGCGCAAACGCTGCCGTGGCCTTGACATCAACTTCATCGCGCACATTGAGCGCGCCCACCGCCATGACGATGCCGGCTGCCAGCGCACCCATTCCCCATGCAAACCGGGCCCAGGCTTTCATGGCCTTGCCCGCTGCCCGGACAGGCCCGCAGGCACCGGCCCGCTGCCGCATGGCAGGGGCTCGGCGCCAGGTGCCCGTGCGGGCCGGACGGCGGCGGGCCGGGCGTTGGCAGGCAGCGGCTGGGCGGCAACCCAGCTGGCTACGGCATTGATGTCGTCCAGGCTCAGGCGGGCGACGATGGTGTTCATGCAGTCCGGTGAATGGGCTTTGCGCTGGCCCGCTTTCCAGGCGCCGAGCTGCGCGTTGAGGTAGTCGCGCGGCAGTCCCAGCAGGCCTGGAATGTCGGGCAGTGCGCCGGTCATGGCCTGCCCATGGCACTGCGCGCAGGCCGGTATCTGGCGGGGCGCATCGCCCTGCATGGCCAGCTGCTGGCCCAGGCGCAGCACCGCGGCTGGCGCCGGGCTGGCAGGCGGCGCCGGGTAGGGCACCTCAAGGTTTGAGAAATACTGGGCGATTTCCAGCAGATAGGCATCGCTCAGCGGGTCGATCAATTGGGTCATCAGTCCGTAATGCCGGCGTCCCTCGCGAAAATTGAGCAACTGGTTGTACAGATAGCCAGCGGGCTTGCCAGCCAGGCGCGGGTAGTAGCCATCCGCTGCAGCCCGTCCCTGCGGGCCGTGGCAGGCGGTGCAGGCCAGGGTGCGCTGGGCCATGCTGTCTTCAAATGGCGCGCCAGCCGCTGCCAGAGGCATGCCGAGG
>JACMQR010000229.1 GCA_014376885.1 Polaromonas sp. | reverse complement strand
TGAAACCCAGCTGCTCTACAGCCTGTGCCTGCACGGCCGCGGCGACCTGGGCCTGGCACCCGACGAGTATGCAGCGCTCACCATGGTGCTGCTGCGCCTGCTGGCCTTCAAGCCGCCGGGAGCTGCGTTGCCAAGCCCGTTGCCGGCCCGGCCGGTTGCCGTTCGCGCCGCGCCGGAGGACGCCGCCGGGCCAGAAAAAAAGCCGCTTGCTGAGCTAGCGGCAGCGGCCAAAGCCCCCCTGCTTCAAGCGCCGGTCCTTGCCGATGCTGCGCCGCATTTTTCTGAAAAAAATGAACAAAATCAGGCTTTAGTGCTTGCTTCGTCTGCTTCTGTTGCTATTAATTTAGAGTCTAGCAGTACCGATCCAGCTGTACCGCCCCCGGCTGGGGCGCCGCCCGCGCCTGACGGGTCCGTTCCGTCTGCTTCTTTGGGCGACACCTGGCTGCAGCTGGTCAATCAGCTGGTCGCCGCCGAGTCGGTCGCTGCACTGACGCGTGAGCTGGCCCTGCAATCGCAGCTGTGCAGCTGCAGCGAAGGCGTCTGGACGCTGCAGGTCGAACGCGAGTCGCTGAGCCAGCCCGCCGCCCGAGAAAAGCTGCAGCTGGCGCTGCGCGTCGCGCTGGCTGACAGCGCGGTTGAGCTGGTGGTTCAACTGGGGCCGGTGACCGACTCGCCGGCGCGCCGCAACAGCGCGGCTCTGGCCGAGCGCCAGAGCGCTGCGGAGCGGTTGATCCAGGACGATCCGTTTGTGCAGGACATGGTCCGCAACTGGGGCGCCAAAATTGTGCCGGGCAGCGTCAAAAGCGTCTTATCCTGAGCCGGGCGGTGCCTGCCGGCAGCCAGCCGATATGATCAGCCCCAGTTTCAGCTCTCTTATCCCAAAGGAAAAAACATGTTCAACAAAGGACAACTCGCCGGCCTGATGAAGCAGGCCCAGGCCATGCAGGACAACCTGAAAAAGGCCCAGGACGACCTGGCTTTCGTCGAGGTCACGGCTGACGCAGGCGCCGGTCTGGTCAAAGTCACCATGACCTGCAAGCACGACGTCAAGCGTATCGAGATTGACCCGAGCTTGCTGGCTGAAGACAAGGACATGCTCGAAGACCTGGTGGCCGCCGCCTTCAACGCGGCGGTGCGCAAGGCCGAAGAAGTCAGCCAGGAAAAAATGGGCAAACTCACCGCCGGGATGCCGGCGCTGCCCGGCGGCATGAAGTTCCCGTTCTAGCTTTCTTGCGGAGCGGACCGACAGACGCGCCTGGCGCCTCGTTGCTCGGCTCCCAACAGATTTAATCGGGCTCTCGCCCCCTTCATTAATGACCACCTCCAACGCTCTTGACGGGCTGACCCAGGCGCTGCGCAAGCTGCCGGGCATAGGCGCCAAGTCGGCTGCGCGCATGGCTTTTCACCTGCTGCAGCACGACAAGCCGGGGGCGCAGCAGTTGGCCCGGGCGCTGGACCATGCGGTCCAGAGCATCGGCCACTGCGCCTTGTGCAACACCCTGACCGAGCAGGCGCTGTGCGTGACCTGCGCCAACCCGCAGCGCGACCGCAGTACCTTGTGCGTTGTCGAAACCCCGGCTGACCAGGCCGCGTTGGAGCGCACCCTGGCCTACCGGGGCCTGTATTTCGTGCTGATGGGCAAGCTCAGTCCGCTCGACGGCATCGGCCCCAACGACATCGGCCTGCAAAAACTGTTTGACCGGGCCGTGCCCAGGGACAGCAGCGGACAGTGGCTGCCGGCGGCTTTGCGCGAGGTGCAGGAAGTCATTCTGGCCACCAATTTCACCGCCGAAGGCGAGGCGACGGCGCATGTGATCGCCCAGGCGCTCAAGCAGCGCGGCATGCAGGTCACCCGCCTGGCCCGCGGCGTCCCGGTGGGCAGCGAGCTGGAGTATGTCGACCTGGGCACGATTGCCCACGCGCTCACGGACCGCCGATAACTCGGTTACCCGGTAAACAAGCGGTCGGCCTGTTTGCAGGCCGCCAGACCGGCCCCCCAACAAGGATTATTTCATGACAAGTGCGCCTTTCACCCTGGCCTACTGGTGCGTTCTGGCGGCGGCCATGCTGCCCATCGTCTGCGCGGGCATTGCGAAATACGGCGTCCTGGGAACTGCGCCGGAAAACGGCGGCTTTGACAACCACCAGCCACGCGCCTGGCTGGCCCGGCAAACCGACTGGCGAGCGCGCGCCAACGCCGCCCAGGCCAACAGCTTTGAAGCGATTCCATTTTTTTTCGCGGCGGTGGTCATCGCCCACCAGCTGCAAGCCAGCCAGGCCTGGCTTGACTTGCTGGCGCTGGCGTTTGTCGTGCTGCGGCTGGGCTACATCGCCATGTATGTCGCAAACCTGGCCAGTGCCCGCACCGTTGTCTGGGCGTTGGCATTTCTTGTCAATATCGGCATTTTTTTCACAGGGTTTCGATGAAACACTTGTTCCACTGAAAAAACCGTAAGTTACAAGTTGCCGGTCATAACGGCCGGCTCACGCGGGATGACCCCGATGTGGATTTTCTTTTGCATGGATATGCTCAAAACGGTGACTACCGAGCAGAAAGAAAATTGGCATGGAACGACTCCCAGGCATGTCACGGCGTGCATTTACCGGCCGCAGCGCCATTGCTGCTGCGGCGCTCGGCATGCCGGCGCTGCATGCCCAGCCACAGCTTGAAAGCCGCAAAGTCACGATTTCGGTTGGCGGCAAGGCCACTTTTTCCTGCCTTCCCCTGACCATCACCGAGCAGCTCGGCTTTTTCAAGGCGGAAGGCCTCAGTGTCACCATTGCCGATTTTGAAAGTGGCGCCCTGGCTCTGCAGGCCCTCACAGCGAAATCGGTGGACGTCTGCTCGGCCGGCTTTGAGCGCACCATCCACCTGCAGTCCAGCCAGCAGATGGTGCAGTCGTTCGTGCTGCAGGGCAGGGCGCCGCAAATCGCGTTTGGCATCGCCACCCGGGACCTGCCGGCTTACAAATCAATGGCCGACTTGAAGGGCAAAAGAATCGGCATCCCGGCGTTTGGCAGCTCAAGCGCCATGATGGCTTCCCTGGTGCTGGCGCAAGGCGGGTTGAAAACCAGCGATGTCAGCTTTGTGGCGGTCGGCGAGGCCGACAGCGCGCTCAGCGCGCTGCGTTCCGGCCAGATCGATGCCATGAGCAACACCGACCCGCTCATGACCATGCTCGAGCAAAAGGGCGAGGTGAAAATCATCAGCGACGCGCGCACGCTCAAGGGCACCGCCGAGCTGTTTGGCGGGCCCATGCCAGCGGCCTGCCTGTTTGCACCGGTTGAGTTCATCCGCAAAAATCCGGCCGTCTGCCAGGCCCTGGCCAATGCCATGGTTCGCGGCCTGAAGTGGCTGCAAACGGCCGGTCCGGGCGACATCATCAAGACTGTTCCTGAAAACTACCTGCTCGGCGACCGCGGCCTGTACATTGCCTCGTTCAACAAGGTGCGCGAATCGATTTCTCTTGACGGCATCCTTGCCGAGGACGCGGCCCGCACTGCCTTGCGGGTGCTGGCCCGGTTTGACACGGCAATTGCGGCCACCAAAATCAACCTTGATAAAACCTATACCAACGAATTCGCCCGGCGTGCGAAGGAGCGTTTCAAAGCTTGAGCCAATCCCTGGCGACCGGCCGTATCCGGGGGAAGTCTGAAGATGCAGGCAAATTTGCCGGGCCTGGCAAGCTTTTTCAATTCATCCCGCGGCAATCGGCAATCGCTGGCAGCATGGTACAAAATCAAGCAAGGCCGCCAAAATTTCACTGTCAACCACCACGGAAAAACCATGAACCTTTCCTTGAATATCGGCCCCATCGTGGCCCTCGTCGCCGGAGTCCTGATCCTGCTGATTCCCCGGTTGCTGAACTATATCGTCGCGGTTTACCTGATCATCATCGGGCTGATCGGTTTGTTTGGAACCGGCTCCCTGCGAATCTGAAGCCGCGCCACTCCAGACCCTTCAGGCCTTCAGGCCAGGCAGGCGTCAGCGCCTTTTCGATTTGACAACGGCTTTTTCTGCGCTGCGCCGCACAGGCGCGATGCTGGGTTTGCCTTTCTCCCTTTTTGCTGCCGCTTTGGCAGCGGGAGCGGGCGGACTGGCCGCCAGTCGGGCGGAAAGGGGCAAAAACAGCACCACCTGATGGCCTGGCCGAAAGGCGGCGTGGGTGCTGACGTTGTTCCAGCCGGCCACGCTGGCGGCGGCCAGCCCGTACCGGCTGGCGATGCTGGCCACCGACTCGCCCTTGCGCGCCTTGACCGTGGTGCGGCGCGTGGTGATTTCAGGCGCCAGCAGCACCTGGGCATTGTCGGCAACGTGGCTGCTGACGTCATTGCCGGTTTGTGCGGAGCGCGGCACCAGCAGCGTGGAGCCGGCCTTGATGAGCATGCGCGGCGGGATGTTGTTCATGCTGCGCAGGTCAGACTCGCTCATTCCGGTGTGCCGCGCGGCTTCTGCCGCATTCATCGTGCTGGGCGCAGTCCAGGCCGTCCAGCTGGCGTACTGGCCCTGGGTGTAGGCATCGAAATTGCGCTGAAAAACCAGCGCGTTGTCCCACGGCAGCAGGATTTGCGGCGTGCCTGCCGCCAGGATCACCGGGCGGCGGGCCGAAGGATTGAGCGCCTTGAACACCTCGATCTCGACATCGGCCAGGCGCGCTGCCAGCGCCACATCAATATCGCGCGTGATCTGCACCTGCTGGAAATAGGCATGGTTTTCAATCAGCGGCAGCTCGGTTTGAAAACCCGCTGGATTGGCCACGATGTTCTTCACAGCCTGCAGCTTGGGCACATAAAGCCGGGTTTCGGCCGGCATGTTGAGCTCGTCATAGCTGGTGCCCAGGCCGGCTTTCTGGTTCCTGGCAATGGCGCGGCCCACGCTGCCTTCGCCCCAGTTGTAGGCGGCCAACGCCAGATGCCAGTCGCCAAACATGCCATGCAGTTTTTGCAGGTAGTCCAGGGCGGCCCGGGTCGAGGCCAGCACGTCGCGGCGGTCATCCCGAAAATCGTTTTGTTTCAGGGAAAAATACTTGCCGGTGGCCGGCATGAACTGCCACATGCCGGCCGCCTTGGCGCTGGACACAGCCTGCGGGTTGAAGGCGCTTTCGATAAACGGCAGCAGCGCCAGCTCGGTCGGCATCTGCCGTCTTTCCAGTTCCTCAACAATATGAAACAGGTATTTGCTGGAACGCTCGGTCATTCGCTGGATATAGTCCGGGCGGCTCGCATACCACTGCTCGCGGTCGGTGACCAGCTCGTTTTTCAGGTCGGGCATGGCAAAGCCCTGGCGGATGCGGTCCCACAGCTCCTTGGGCGGCTCGGTGGACACGATCGGCAACGACCTGATCTGGCCAGGCGTGATAGCCCGCAGTGGACCGTGGGAAATTTTCTCGCCCGGGCTGGCGCCCGGGGCGGTGGACAGCACCGGGTCGTCGGGCATGCCGGGCGGGGTGGCGCAGCCGGCTAGCATTGCTGCGGCCATCAGGGCCAGCAGCGCAGCGCAGCGCAGCTGGCCAAGAAAAAACAAGGGAGACCACGGGGCGCGTCGGGTATAGGGCATCATTTGATCTGGTTTTCTCACGGCCGCAATGCGGCAAATGCGTGGGTGTCGACATCAGGGCGCATCCCACCAAGGCGGCAAACAGCTGCCGCGACCGGCGCCTGGCGCGAGGGCAAGAACGGATGGGTCAGGATTTCCTGTTCCCGCAAACCGGCCAGTGTAGGCTTTCCCGGACCCCGCTGACCCAGCGCGCTGACCAGGCGGCCCGCGAACGCCAGCCCCAAAGGGGCGGCATTGCGCATGGCTGCTGGTTCAGGCGCCCGGAGGCCGCGCGCTTTTTGCGGTGCGTTGACGCCGCTGGCATGCAGCCCAGGAGCGCGCCGCGTGACTAGAATCGAAGCGAGCTGCCGGCCGGACGGCTTGGCGACACGGGCCGCCGGATTTGCGCCAGCATGGCCAACTGTCCGCGCCTGTTTTTCATTGTGCTGCCGCCCGGGGCGGTGGTCGGCAGATGTCAGAACTGGAATCAAATACATGCAGTGGTTTGAATGAAGTCAGAAATTAATGGGTTGCCAGATTGGCTGAGCACGCCGCCGGGGGCTTACATGCTGGCCTGGGAGCGGGCGCAGTTTGAGCTGGCGGTCAGCGACGTCTTCGGCTACCACGCTGTGCAGCTGGGATTGCCTGAACTCGATGCCCTGCAAGCCAACCGCATGCCGCACAAATGGCTGGCTGTGTCAGTCCTGCCGGCTGAGCCTGGCGCCCTGGCGCCGCCAGAAAAACCTGCCGGTTCGGCGCCAGTTGCTGACACCGGTTCCCGACGGGCTGCCTTGCTGGCCGATTCAGCCGCACTGCCTTTTCCCGAGAGCAGTCTGGACATGGTGGTGCTGCCGCATACGCTGGAGCTGTGTGGTGATCCGCATTCTGCTTTGCGGGAAGTGGCCCGGGTGCTGGTTCCTGAGGGGCGGGTGGTCATCAGCGGCTTTAACCGGGCCAGTTTGTGGGGCCTGCGCCAGCGCCGCGACCATGTTTACCAGCGCTACGGGCGCGACCGCCTTTTTTTGCCCGATGCCGGTGAGTACATTGGCTACTGGCGGCTTCGCGACTGGTTGCGGCTGCTTGATTTTGAGGTCGAATCGGCGCATTTTGGATGTTATCGTCCGGCGCTGGGCAACCAAGCCTGGTTGGACCGTTTTGACTGGATGGACCGGGCCGGCAAACGGTGGTGGCCGATATTCGGCGCTGTTTACTTTTTGGTCGCTGTCAAGCATGTGCGCGGCATGCGGCTGCTGGAGCCGGGCTGGAAAACGCAAAAATTTCCGGTTGCAGCGCCGGCCATTGCAACGCGCAAAAGCCGGGCAAGCATCGACCCGCCGAAGCCCTGAGTCGTTTCGCTTTTTTTTAACCCGCCAGGCTTGCCTGGAACCTTCATTTTTTTCATGACCGATTCAGCAGCAGCGTCCGGCTTTTCCAATCAACCTATCGTGATCTACACCGACGGGGCCTGCAAAGGCAATCCCGGCCCCGGTGGGTGGGGCGCGCTGCTGACCTCGGGCGCGACCGAAAAGGAGCTTTTCGGCGGCGAACTGGGCACCACCAACAACCGCATGGAAATGACCGCCGTTATCGAGGCCTTGGCGGCCTTGAAAAAGCCGTCCGCCGTGATTCTCTACCTCGACAGCCAGTATGTGCTCAAGGGCATCACCGAATGGATTCACGGCTGGAAAGCCAGGGCCTGGCGCACGGCGGCCAAGGCGCCCGTGAAAAATGTCGACCTGTGGCAAAAACTCGATGCGCTGCTGGTGTCCAGCAGTCACCGCATAGACTGGCGCTGGGTCAAGGGCCACAACGGCGACCCGGGCAACGAGCGCGCCGA
>JACMQR010000228.1 GCA_014376885.1 Polaromonas sp. | reverse complement strand
GTTGATGTCCACCAGCAACTGGCGCGCGATGCGCAGGCCCTCGTGGATGCGGTAGCTCTCGTCCAGGTACGGATCGTTGATGAGGCCCTTCCAGCCGACGGTGGTGCGCGGCTTCTCGAAGTACACGCGCATCACGATTTCCAGCGTGCCGGCGTATTTCTTGCGCTGCTCGGCCAGGCCCCTGGCGTAGTCGAGCGCGGCCATCGGGTCGTGGATGGAGCACGGGCCGATCACCACCAGCAGCCGGTCGTCGGTGCCGGCCATGATGTTGTGCACGCTCTGGCGGGTCTGGGTGATCAGCGCTTCGACTGCGGTGCCGTCGATCGGGAAAAAACGGATGAGATGCTCGGGAGGGGGTAGCACGGTGATGTCCTTGATGCGTTTGTCGTCGGTCTGGCTGGTTATGTCGACATTCGCACACCAGCTGGCGCTGGCGGGGGTGGCTTTGGCATTCATCGCGGGCTTCCTTCTTTAAAAGTTCAAAACGGGTTGGGTCGGTTGAAACGGTTGGGCAGAGCGGCAAATCAGGGCAGGCAAAAAAAAACCGCCGGTTGGCCCGGCGGTTTTTGGAGATTTGCTGCGTTTTCTGGTGCTTACGCGAAAGTCTCTCCACCGCCGAAGGCGCGGGGGAACCAAAAGTAAGCAAAAGAAAATGTCGCGAAATTCATCTGCTGAAATGTAGCACAGCCGGGTGAAATGGCCTCATGCAGTGCCGCCGACGGTCAACCCGTCGATACGCAACGTCGGCTGGCCAACGCCGACCGGCACGCTCTGGCCTTCCTTGCCGCAGGTGCCGACGCCGCTGTCGAGCCGCATGTCGTTGCCGATCATGGTGACGCGGGTCAGCGCGTCCGGGCCGTTGCCGACAATCGTCGCGCCCTTGACCGGGTAAAGGATCTTGCCGTTTTCCACCCAAAAGGCTTCGCTGGCCGAAAAGACGAACTTGCCCGAGGTGATGTCCACCTGGCCGCCGGCAAAGTTGCTGGCGTACAGGCCCTTCTTGATGCTGGCGATGATTTCCTCGGGTGCCTTGTCGCCGCCGAGCATGTAGGTGTTGGTCATGCGCGGCATCGGCACATGGGCATAGCTTTCGCGCCGGCCGTTGCCGGTGGGCTTGACCTTCATCAGCCGCGCATTCATCGAGTCCTGGATGTAGCCCTTCAAAATGCCGTCCTCGATCAGCACGTTGCGCTGGCTGACGTTGCCTTCGTCGTCGACATTGAGCGAGCCGCGGCGGTCGGCCAGCGTGCCGTCGTCGAGCACCGTCACGCCCTTGGCCGCCACGCGCTCGCCGATGCGCCCGGCAAACGCGCTCGAACCCTTGCGGTTGAAGTCGCCTTCCAGGCCATGGCCGATGGCTTCATGCAGCAAAATACCTGGCCAGCCCGAACCAAGCACCACGGTCATCTGGCCGGCTGGCGCCGGGCGCGCTTCCAGGTTGGTCAGGGCCGCATTCACAGCGGCATCGACATACTCGCCAATCTGCGCATCGTCGAAATAGGCCAGGCCAAAGCGGCCACCGCCGCCGCCCGAGCCGACCTCGCGCCGGCCTTTTTGCTCGGCAATCACCGTCACGCTCAGGCGCACCAGCGGGCGCACGTCAGCCGCCAGGGTGCCGTCGGCGCGCGCCACCAGCACCACGTCGTACTCGCTGGCCAGGCCGGCCATGACCTGCACGATGCGCGGGTCTTTGGCCTTGGCGAGTTTTTCGACCTTGCCCAGCAGCTCGACCTTGGCGGTGCTGTCCAGCGTGGCGATCGGGTCCAGGTCGCGGTACAGCGAGCGGCTGGTGGCGATCTTGCGGGCCGGCGTTTTGACGCGGCCTGATTTTGCAGCGGCCGAGATGCTGCGCACGGTGCGCGCGGCGTCGAGCAGCGACGCCTCGGAGATGTCGTCCGAATAGGCAAAGGCGGTTTTCTCGCCGCTCACGGCGCGCACGCCGACGCCTTGGTCGATGTTGAAGGAGCCGGTCTTGACAATGCCTTCTTCCAGGCTCCAGCCTTCGCTGCGGGTGTACTGAAAATACAGGTCGGCATCATCCACGCCATAGGCCGTGATTTCACCCAGCGCCCGGCTCAGGGCGGCTTCGTCCAGGCCGAACGGCGTCAGCAGCAGTTGCTGCGCAATCGCCAGCCGGCCGGAGGTCGAGTCCTTGGTGGGCCGGGCCAGCGGGCGCCCGGAGACATTGGTTTGGCGAACGGAGGCGGCGACGGAATTGAGTGAAATCATCAAACCATTGTAGGCAGTGTGCTCCGCCAGTGCTGTGCATAGGGATGATGGCAAGGCTTGATGAAGCAGCACGGTAACCAAGGAGGCAGTTTCCCCACCACCCATACCGCAGGCGCAGCCCTTCTGCATGCCGTCCAAACCTGCACCGCAGGCTTGGAGCCGGGGCACGCAGCCCCCTCGGGGGGCAGCGCAGTACGCGAAGCGACCAGCGTGGGGGCGGCCCTCCCCACCAGCCGGGGCCGCGGAACCGGCTTTGCCGGGCCGCAGGCGCAGCGGAACCCTCGGGGGGCAGCGAACCACACGCAGTGGGGAGCGTGGGGGCTACATCCCTATGTCTGGACCAGGCGTTTTGCCTTGGCAATCGACATCAGCATGCCGATGGCCAGCCCGAGCGTCACCATGGCCGTTCCGCCATAGCTGATGAACGGCAAGGGCACGCCGACCACCGGCAAGATGCCGCTGACCATGCCCATGTTGACAAACGCATAGGTGAAGAAAATCATGGTCAGCGCGCCGGCCAGCAGCCGCGAGAACAAGGTCGGCGCGTCAATGGCGATGGCCAGCCCGCGGACAATCAGAAAGAAAAAGCCGGTGATCAGCAGCCCATTGCCCAGCAGGCCGAATTCTTCTGAAAAGGCAGCGAAGATGAAGTCGGTGGTGCGCTCGGGAATGAACTCCAGGTGCGTCTGGGTGCCGGCCATGAAGCCCTTGCCAAACAGGCCGCCCGAGCCGATCGCGATCATGCCCTGGATGATGTGAAAGCCCTTGCCCAGCGGGTCGCGCGT
>JACMQR010000227.1 GCA_014376885.1 Polaromonas sp. | reverse complement strand
GCCCAGAGCTTTTTGTTGTAAGGAATGGCAAAGTGCTTGGCCACGCCGGCGCCCCACACCTTGTAGATGAATTCCTCAAAATTCTTCGGCGCGGCGGCGGCGCTGCCCTTGGAGATCACGCCCGCCACCGGACTGCGGCCGGCCGCATTCGCAATCGTCGCGGTGGCGGCCGACGGCGCGGAGATGGGCGCACCGGGAGCCTCTTTTTTCACCGGGCCAAAGCGCGCCTCGATCGCGCCGATCAGGCACTCCTTGAGCACTTCAGGCGGCAGGCCGTACAGCGCGCCCTGGAACGGGTAGCGGGTGTAGACCTGCTTGCTGTAGATCCAGGCCTCGCGGTTTTGCCAGTGGACATTTTTGCCCAGCAGCTTGTCATACAGGTCCAGCACATAGGCGTCGTTGGAAAACATGATGTGGCCGGCATAGTCAAAGGTAAAGCCGTTGTCCACGATGGAGCGGCACCAGCCGCCCACGCTGTTGCCTTTTTCGAGCAGCAGGCTGCCCTCCCCCAGATGGTAGGAAGCTGCCAGCCCGGTCGGTCCGGCGCCGATCACCACCACCGGATAATTCACCGGCTCGGCATGCGGCGCGCCGAAATCCGAATTCGCCGCTTCGACCCGGTCGGCCGGCCGGCGCGCCGGCAGCGCAGCGATCTGCGCGTGGATGGCCTCGGCCGTGATGTCCCACGAGGTGACCTGCACGATGCTCTGCATCAGCGCGCGCCGGCTGGCTTGCTGCGCTTCGGGTTCGGCCAAGACGGCTTCGCACGCGGCAATGAAGGCCAGCGCCGTGTCGGCTATTTCCACCACATGGCCATACGGCTCGGCCACATCGCGGATGCGCGTGCTGACCGACGGCCGGCCGGCGGCCATGTATTCGAGCGTCTTGGTCGGGCTGATGAAGCGCGTGGCCTCATTGAGCGCAAACGGCAGCAGGCAGACATCCCAGCCGGCCATGAACCGGGGCAGGTCGGCATAGTCCTGCTGGCCCAGCCAATGGATGTTGCTGCGCTGCGGCAGGTGCTCAAGATTGATCTTGACCACCGGGCCGACCATGACGATTTGCCATTCCGGATGCATATCGGCCATGGCGGCAATCAGCTCCAGGTCGATGCGCTCGTCGATCACGCCGCAGTAACCCAGCCGCGGACGGGCCAGTGCCGCCTGCGCCGGATGGTCGGGCAGGCTGGTGTCGGCCGCCGAGGCGAAATGCCCGGCGTCCACGCTGCTGGGAAAGCAGTGAACATTGCCGTGGCGCTCGCGCTTGGAGCGAAACAGGCTGGGGCCGCCGGTGAGCACCAGATCAGCCATCTGGTAGAGCGCATTTTCACGCTGGATCAGCTGGCGCGGCGCGTGCATGAAGGCCGACAGCTCGTCCATGCAGTCGTAGATCACCGCCCGCGGCTGCAACGCGCCGGCCAGTGGCAATGCCATCGGGGTGTAGAACCAGATCAGGTAGTCGTCAATGCCGCGCTCGCGCAGAAAGCCGGCCAGCTGGCTTTGCAGCACCGGCAGATGGTCGTCATGAAAGCCCGCGATGGCACTGGTGACATGCGGCCGCAGCACCTCGATATTGGGCGCCGGGTTCAGGTGCTCGAGAAAGTCAGCCCCGTTGGGCACCGGTTCTTCCATGAAGATGATCTGGTAATGCTTGGCAAGGCGGGTGAGCAGATGCTGAGGCCGTTGGTAGACAAAGTTCCAGCGCAGGTGTGAAAAAACAATGATGGTCGGCATGTCGGATCCTCTGGAGATGATGAAGGGGAAAGGGCTGGAAACACCCGCTGCAGGCCGCGGACCGCCCGGCAAAAGCCCTGAGTGCGCTAGCCCCGGCCGGCAGGGCAAGCGCTGGGCAGCTCGGCGCGCAGCAACGGGCCGGCACAGCGCTGGCGGGCGAAGGCGGCTTTTCTGCCCGGCGGCGCCAGGCGTGGGCCACCGGCTCCCGGGCGATTGCGCCCCAGGCCCGCACGGGGCAAAGATAGAACCGCCATTTCTAAGCCTTGTTGCAAATCGAAATAAAAAATTTTGCGCGGTGTCGGGCACCTGAGACATTGCCAGCCCGATTGCCCGGCAACTGAGCCAGCCGACGGGGCCGGCGGGCCGCAAAGCACGGCGTCAACCGGCTGGGGCTGGCAGCGTATTGCCGCTTGGCTCCAATAGATTCCAAATCATTGTTAAAGCTTTGTAAATCGAAATCTGTAGGAGAATTGCCGCGCGGAATGTGCGGCTTATGCCATCTTGAACCGGCTGGACGCGGCTGCGCGCAAGCGGCCTGGCAGCGCCCCGCAGACCGTCACCGCCATGGCCAGGGCTTCACCTGCGCCCTGAGACGCAGGTGAAGCCCGCCAGCCGACCCGTTGCCAGAACCACCAGGCCGCCAGCACGATCAGCAGGACCGAGCCGCCCCGCACCACCACGCGGCCATACCAGGGCCGGCCCACCAGCGCCTGCGACACCAGCACCCAGCCGACCACCGCAATCAGCTGGCCGGCCTCGACACCCAGGTTGAAGCCCGCCAGCGCCCAGGGTAGCAAACCGCCCGGCGCCGCCGCCTCGAGCAGCAGCCCGGCAAAGCCAAAGCCATGGACCATGCCGAACACCAGGGCCAGCGCGTCCGTGCGCCGCCGCCTGACCGGGCGCAGGTTGAGCCCTGCGGTGACGGCGATCGACAGCGCAATGGCCGGCTCCACCCAGGCCGGCGATGCCTGCGTCAGGCCAAAAGTGGCCAGGATCAGGGTGATCGAATGGCCGATCGTGAAGGCGGTGACGGTGCGCAGCAGCGCCAGCCAGTTCGCGCGCCCGGCAGGGCGCAGGCCAGTCCCGCCCTGCCCTGACGGCGCCGGAAACGCAAGCGGGCTGCGCCGCAAACTCAGCTGCAGCGGCAACACCAGCGCCAGCAGAAACGCCAGGTGGTCGTAGCCCTGCAGCAAATGGTGCACGCCCAGGCTGAAATAGTCCCGCAATGCCGACAGGCGGTTGGACGGCGCAGGACTCTGCGCGGGCCCGGCGCCGGCAGCGCCCCCCCGGCCGGCCGACTCCGGCCGCAGCAGCAGGCTGCCCTGCTGGGGCGACAGGGTGCTGAGCAGGTCCGTGCCGCCAATACGCCCGGCCACCAGCAGGCGGTGGGTGGAGTCTTCATCCTTCAGCAAGCGGTAGCTGAAAGTCAGTGCTTTGCCGGCTGGGCATCGGGCCTGGGCGGCAGCGCGAAAATAAACGCCGTCGCTGCGCCGCTCCAGGCCATCGGCCTGCCAGTCGAGCCTGCAGGCGTCTTGCAGTGCATCGCCCGCCGCCGCGCCGAGGCTGCCTGCCGGCGCCTCCAGGCGCGCTGTCCGGTTGAGCAGGGCCAGCACCTGCGGCGTTACCGCCTTGACTTCTGCCCAGGTGACCCGGCCATCGGCATTGCTGTCGACCGGCACCACCAGGTCCAGGTCGCGCAGCGCTACCGCCAGCACCAGCCGAAAGCCATCGGCGGGCGCGGCGCCGGCTCTGGCGCTGGCCGGTAGCGCGGCATCCGGGCTGGCTTGCTGGACATCGAGGTAGGCATCGCTGCCCTTGTGGGCCTGCGCCGGCATCCATGCCAGCGCCAGAGCCAGAAGCCAGGCGGTCTGAAGGCTGGCGCGCAGGGCTCGGAAGGGTCGGCTCATTGGGCGGCCTTTGGCGCTGGCCCGCTGGCGGCGGCCAGGCGGGCGTCGCGCAGCCCGGCAGCGGCAATGGCCTGGCTGATGTCGGCCTGCGCCGCACCATTGCCGGCCAGCCGGGCGCTTTGCAGCGCCACCCACCAGTCGATCGGCTCGCGCTGCAGCAGCAGGTTGCTGTTCGCCGCCTGCAGCGCACGCGCGCCGTCCTCGTCCAGCCACAGGGCGGTCAATGCAAGCTCGCGGCCATGCAGCGCCGGGTCGTCGCCGCGCCGGCGCAGTTCCTCAACCCGCTCGCCGAGCATCTGGCGCTCGTTTTTCCAGCGCGCATCGCCCAGCCGTTTCCAGGCCGCCGCCCGACGCAGCACGACAGCATCGGTTTCGGGTAGCGGGGCAAGCACCTGCAGCGCCTGCCGGGTTTTGCCGGTGCGCAGCAGCAGGTCGCTGTAGGCAATGGCGGTGTACAGGTCAGGTGCGGCCGTCAGGCTGCGCGCGTAGGCATCGGCCGCCGGCGCATCGCGTCCGGCGCGCTCCAGGCTCTCGGCCAGCAGCGACAGCAGCCAGCTGCGCTGGCCGGCGTCCTGGGTTTGCCTGAGCAATGCATCCAGGCCTTGCGCGGCCTTGGGGTGCTGGCCCTGCAGCGACTCGGTTTCCAGCCGGCAGGCCTGGGCATACAGCGCCTGGCCGGCGCGGGCCACGGCGTCGCAGGCGGCCAGCGCTTCGGGATAGCGGGCTGACAGCCGCTCCAGGCTGGCCAGGTTCAGCCAGCCCTGCGCATGGCCGGGGGCTCTGGCCAGCGCCGCCGCCAGCACCGTGCGCGAGGCTGCAAATTCATGCCGGCCCTGCTGCACCGTCGCCTGCAGCACCGCCAGGTCGGCCGGCGCGTCCGGCCGGTCCCACCAGGGCGCCAGCGCGGCCTGCGCCCGCCCCCAGTACCGGGTGTCGCCGGTCTGGCGGGCCACTGAAATATCTTCCCTGGCCTGCGTCAGCGCAGCCGCCGGATTGCGGGCGACGGGTTCGGCAGCCGGCACGCTGGCCGGCCGGACCGGCGGCAATGCCGGGCGGCTGCGCGTCACCGCCGGCAATACCTCCAGCACCTCGTCATCCCGCAGGGGCTGCAGCGCGGTCGCCGCCAGGCAGGTGAGCTGGACAGCGGCCAGCAGGCCCGCCAGCGCCAGGGCCTTGGGCAGAAGCGACGGCTTGATTGCGAACATGCTAAAGGCTTTCGTGATGAGCGCCCAGGGGCGCGTGAGATTCAAAAATGTTGCAGTAAAACCATTCTTTTACCAAAAAAAGGCAAAAAAATGGCCCGGCAGCCGAAAGTATCGGCTGCCGGGCCATGCCAACCCTGCCCTAGGGCAGCGGGGCGGAGTCTGAGCCGTTGTCGGCCGTCAGCGTCAGGCCCTCGATGTCAATCGGCTCGGCGCTGTCGGATGTGCCGGCAATCAGGCCGTTGATGTAGGCCACCACATCGCTCACGGTCTGCGCAACCGGCCCCTGCGGTCCGCTGGAGCCTTGGTTGTTGTCATTGTTGCTGCCGCCGCAGCCGGCCAGCAGCAGGGCCGACAGGGCGGCCGCCGCCATCAGTCTTGAATGGATCGTTAGCATGGTGTTTCCTTTTCAGCCGCGGCGCTCACTTGGCGCCCGGCAGCGGGGTGTTGAGGTACGGAAAGACCTGCTGGAAGTCGGTCGCGCTGGCGCGAACGCCATCCACGAACGGCACGCCGCCGGCCGGTGCATCCGAGGGCTTGCAGCCGACCTTCAGGGCATCGGTGTCGCCGGTCAGCACGCACAGCGCGCCCATGGCCACGCGCAGCGACACGTCCACCACGTCGTCGCCCAGGCGTCGGCCGTTCGGGAAGCCGGCGGCATCGCCAGCAGCCACGCCGAGCGACTTTTGTGCGCCGGCCGCCACGGCGGGGATCGAGGTGTTCAGGCGCAGCATCTCAGCGAGCGGTCCGCCCACGCCCAGTCCGGTCACATTGGCCGGCCGGTTCACGGTTGGCAGGCCGGTCAGGAACGCAGTCATCAGGTCGGTGCGCGGGAAGTTGGTTGGCGCCTTGGTGCCGAACAGTTTTTCAAGCAGCGCGGGTAGTGTCGGGTTGGTCACGTAGTCGGCAAAGTTGGCCGCGTCGTTGACCGGCTTGCTGCCGTTGAACTTGTCCTTGTCCTTCAGCCCGATCACCACCTCGTTGACCAGCGGCATGCCCAGGCGGGACACCTGGGTCCAGGCGCCGCCGGACTTTTCGCTGGCCTGCAGGCCGGACTTCGTCGCGCCATTCAGCAGCCGGCCCTGGCGCAGGCTGGCCGTGGTCCAGCCGCCAATCACCTTGTCGCTGCCCTGCGTCAGGCAGGCGGCCGGCACTTCAAGCGCCAGGGAGGTCACGTTCTTGTCTTCCAGGTCGCCGAACTTGCCACCAGCCGCGGCATTGGCTTCGTTGGTGATGAACGATGCAGGCGCATTCACCAGGTCGAAGATGACGCCCAGGTTGACGGAAAACGCCTCCTTGCGCTGGCCGACGAACACCTTGCCCGGCGTGCTGCAGCCCGGGATGTTGATGGTCTGGATGTAGGAGTTGGCATAGGCTTCGTAGCTGCTGTTTGGAAACGTCTTGGTGCCGATGTAGTCGATCGGCTTGGCAAAGGTGGTGCCGCCGCTGGCGTTCGTCACCGCCGCGCGGGTGCCGCCGCGCCGGTCGCCGCGCACCACGTTAAGGGTGAAGCTCTCGGTGTAGCTCAGCGGCGCGTCGGGCGCATTCGTCACCGGGCCGGCCTGGCGCAGGGGAATCGACACATTTTTGCCGCCCACGGGCAGCGTGATGCCGGCGCCGCCGTTGGTCAGCTCGTTTTTGAACTGGAACTGGAAGGTGATGTGCTCCTTGCCGTCGCCGACGTTGTCCACATGGATTTCATACAGCGCGTTCGGATCGAGCGAGAAATAGTTCGGACCGCCATAGGCGTCTTGGAGCGGCTGGTAGTTGGCGATCAGCGTCACATTGGCGGCCTTGCCGGCTTCGTAGCTGTTGAACATGTAAAAGTCGGTGCCGTCCACTTTCGGGCTGGTGGTGATGAACGGCGCTTCGCGGTGGCTCGAGGCCATGGCGCCGCCGGTGGCCGCCAACAGCAGGCAGGCCCCGGCAATATGCCCAATTTTCATTTTCATGGTGTATTTCCTATGGTTGACTGGTTTGCAGCGATTGCTGCAATCAAATTACGCAGGTCGGCGCAGCCTGGATTCAGCCAGAGTTGAAAATAGCCCTACAGGCGAAGTTGTCCTACGCCTGGCCGTCTCGTGCATAGCCAAAAGCGTAATTTTTGGGCGCGCAACCGTGCCAAGGCCGGGAAATTGCCGTCCTGCCGGCTGACATCTTGATATTTAAGACCAAACCAGCGGTTTGCGCTTGACAGCATGGCGCCTACAGCTACTTATTTGGTAGCGTTACTGGCGCGCGGTGCGAATGTTGGCCGGCATCGCCTGGGGGTGGCTGGTGCGAAACGGGCTGATGTCCAGGCCGCCGCGCCGGGTGTAGCGAGCGAACACCGTCAGCTTGACCGGCTGGCAGCGCCGCCAGATGTCCATGAAGATGCGCTCGACGCACTGCTCGTGGAATTCATGGTGGTTGCGAAAGCTCACCAGGTACTGCAGCAGGCCCTCCTGGTTGATCTGCGGGCCGCTGTAGCCGATGCGCACGCTGCCCCAGTCGGGCTGGCCGGTCACCAGGCAGTTGCTTTTGAGCAGATTGCTGGTCAACACCTCGGTCACCGGCGGCTCGTTGAGCGCGGCGTGCAGCAGGTCGGGCGCGGGCGTGTAGCGGGTACATTCCACATCGAGCCGGTCCAGGCTCAGGCCGTCGAATTCGGCAATTTCCTGCAGGTCAAACGCTTCGGGCAGCAGCAGCTTCACGCCGACTGTCGCCGGCCTGGGCGCGCCGCGCCAGGCCGCTTCGCTGATGTCGGCGCGCAGGCGCGCCTGCACCTCGGCGGCGTCTGCAAACCGGCTGTTGTTGAAGCTGTTCAGGTAGAGCTTGAAGGACTTGCTTTCAACAATGTTGGGCGTCTCGCAGGGAATGGTGAAATGCGCCAGCGCCACCTGCGGCTTGCCGCGCCGGTTGAGCCAGCTCAGCTCGAACGCGGTCCACAGATCGGCGCCAAAAAAAGGCGGCGCCTGGCCAATGCCGATTTCTTCGCGCTTGGCCAGGCGGGGAATGGGAAACAGCAGCGCCGCATCGTACTGGTCCGCATAGGCCGAGGACTTGCCCAGTTCAGAGTTTTCAGGAAGGTTCATGGTG
>JACMQR010000226.1 GCA_014376885.1 Polaromonas sp. | reverse complement strand
CTGGCGACCTGCTGCGCATCCAGGCGCCCATTGCCGGGATCGACTCGATTGCCGAAAACGGCGGCAACGCATCAAGCATCTTTCGCTTCACCGCCACCGGACGCCTGCTGGATGTGTCGTCGGCCACATCGCTGCAGTTTGGCGGCAGCGCCTATGCCGGCGATGTCCAGCGGGTGCTGTGCGTCAACTCTGGCGGGCGGGCCCGGATTGCCGGCAACGGAGCGGCGTCGTGCGGCGCCGACAGCTGATGGCGCCTGGTGGTTGCGACCGCCGCCACCAGCACGGCATGTTGCTGATCGAGGTGCTTGTCGCCATGCTGCTGATGGCGTTTGGCACGCTGTCGCTGGGCGCCATGCTGGCCTTTGCGGTGCAGATGCCCAAGCTTTCGGGCCACCGGTCGCTGGCCGTCAACCTGGCGTCCAGCCATATTGACCGCATTCGGGCCAATCCTGGGGGATTCGTCCATTACGAAACACCGCTGCACGAAACAGCCTGGTCGTTTGGCCCTATCGAATCCGCAAATTGCAGTTACCCTGACTGCGAGCCCGCCTCGCTGGCGGCCATGGACGATGCTGCCACCCGGCAGGCGGTGCGCAGCGCGCTTCCGGCAGGCGACCTGCTGGTTACCTGCGACACCACGCCATGCACTGAAAAATCGCATGGCAATTTGTGGATTGTCTGGCAAGAACCCAGCACCAAGGCAGCGCTCGACGCGACTTCCTCGGACAACTGCCCGGCCCAGGCGAAAGCGATCTACCTCCTTCCGCCGCCGCGCTGCCTGTATGTCGGTTTCACGGCATGAAACACCCCCGCCAGCGCGCCGGGCCGCGCTTTTTCCCAGCCAGGGGTTTTTCGCTGATCGAACTGATGGTGGCGCTGGCCATTGGCCTGGTCATCGCTGCGGCGTCTTTTTCAGCCTTTTTGGGGGCATCGGGCGCCAGCAAGGTGGCCGAGGCCCAGGCGCGCATGAACGAAGACGCGCAGGCCACACTGGGCATCTTGACGCAGCAGCTGCGCATGGCCGGAAGCAACCCCAATCAACCCGGCCGTGTCGATGCTGCCAGCCGGCGCGATCCGCTTTACGGACCTGCGGTTTATCCCACGGGTGCTTACACCATGAGCAACTTCACCCTGCGCGGCTGCGACGGCAAGTTCGCGCCGCCCGCCAGTTCCGCACCGGACAGGCTCGACGACCTGATTTGCGACAGTCAACCCGCCCAGCCGGAATCCCTGGCGCTCAGCTATGAAGCCGATCGCTTCAACACCGTTCCCACGGCCGCTGACGGCTTGCCGAGCGACTGCCTTGGCAACAAACTGGGCACAATCACCGCCGCGCTGCCCACGCTTGACCCGGCGGCTTTGCAAAGCGCAACCTACGCCGTGGCGGTCAACCGTTTTTATATCGCTGTGTCCAGCGCCCAGGTTCCCAGTCTCTACTGCAAGGGCAGTGGGCTTAACACCGACGGCACCGCCAGCAGTGCAAAGCCGCTGGTCGAGAACATCGAGGACATGCAGTTCAGCTTTGGCGCGGTACCGGCTTCAACCGCCGCTGCCGATGTGGCTGCTGCCGATGTGGCCGGCTATTTGACGGCCGCTGAAGTTTTGAGCCAGGCCAATATGGCAGGCCTGGCCAGCGACGCCGAACGCTGGGCCAAGGTTGTCGCGGTGCGCATCTGCATCCTGGCGCGCAGCGAAGCGGCTGTGGCGGCCAATGCAGCGTCGGCGCGCTATCTGAAGTGCGACGGAACGCTGGAATCGAGTCCGCCGGACCTTCGGCTGCGCCGCGCCTACACCACCACGGTGGTCGTTCGAAACCGGCGGTTTCATCATGACTGAGGCTGGCCAGCCCGGGGGCAGCAGCTGGTCTGCGGCCGTGAAAGCGTGCTCGCCTGTCGACGGGCGGCCACAGCGCCAGCGCGGCGTGATGCTGGTCATCGCCATGGTTTTGCTGGTGCTGATGTCGCTGCTGGCCGTGGCCAGTGTGCGAAACGCGGGTTCCTCGGAAAGCGTTGCGGGCAATGTGCGAACCACCGAACTGGCCACTCAGGCCGCCGACATCGCCTTGCGCTATTGCGAAGCCAAAGCCGTGGCAATGGCCCGTGCCGGCGTGACGCCGGCCAGCTCGCCCGATCAATGGAAAACGCCGGCGACCTGGGACTCCGCGGCCACAGGCCCGCCCTGGAACAACACCTCTGCCGCTGCTTCGGCTTTCGTGCTGCCCTCCGAACTGGTCAATCAGCCGGGCATGGACCACGACACCTACAAGCGTTCACCGGAATGCATGGTCGAGCAGCAAGCGCCCGCTGCGGGTGTAGCAGGCACGGCTGTGTTTTATGTGGTCACGGCCCGTGGATTTGGTCCTGAGGTGGCAGCGGCCAATGCAGCGCGCAGCCGTCCCGCGGGCAGCGAGGTCTGGCTGCAGTCACACATTGAGCTTCAATAAATGGCGGGCATTGATTTCATGGATAAAACTTCTCACGCCACCTGGCCCAGTGCCCTGTTTGCCCGCTGTCATAACCCCGCAATGCCAGGGTTTGCAGTATGGCGGCCCGACAGGCCTTCATCTTTCGTCAGCGCATGCCAGGGGTTGCTGCTGCCCGTGGTTCTGCTGGCCTGCCTGCCGGCGCAGGCGGTTGACTACACCTTCCAGCCAGGCAACATGCCTGACGGTTGCAGTGGCGGGAATGGTGCCTATACCTGTACGGCACTGACGCTTGGCGCTGGCGACAAGATTGTCATGGCCACCGGCTTGCCGACGGTCATCACGGTGACGAATGCGCTCATTGCGGGAGCTGGCAGTCAAATCAATGCCCAGGGGGCAGGCAACCTGACACTGAAAGTGGGCGGCTTGGTCGATGTGGGCGCCAACGCCACCGTGACCGCGAACCTCTACGCAGAAAGCACCGTCACGCTGCAGGACAGGGTGAATTTCACGGGCAACATCACGACCAACATGGCCGTCATCAACATCGGCGCCAACAACACCGTCATTGGCAATCTGACCACGCAGGTCGGTGCCATCAACACCGGAGAGGCCAGCTCGGTCACCGGCAACCTCACCACCACCGGGGCCGGCGTCATCACCACCGGCGCCGGAAGCCGCGTTACCGGCAACCTCACCACCGGCGCCGGCGCGATCAACACGGGCGCGCAAAGCAGCGTCACCGGCAACGTCATCACCCAGGTAGGGGCGGTCACGATTGGCGGGAACGTGGGCGGAAAGATCAACAGTCTGGGCGTCAGCGAGGCGGGCGCGGTCACGGTCAGTGCCAGCGGCGTCATCAGCGCGTCCATCACCACCGGCGCTGGCGCCGTGACCTTGGGGGCCGGCTCGCAGTCGGGCGGCATCAGCACCGAGGACGGGGCGATCACGGTCGGCACAGGCAGCAGCGTGAACGGTTCGGTGTGCAGCAACAACAGTGGCGCCATCACCATTGGCGGCGGAACTACGATGGCCCAGGCTGCCAAGGTTGCAGGCAATGTCATCAGCAAGACCGCCGGCGCCATCACCGTCGGAGCCTTCGCCCAGGTGGCCGGCGCGGTGACCATCTTGAAAGCCGGGGCCAAAAGCATCGCAGCAGGCGCCTTGGTGGGCGGTTCGCAAAACAGCTCGCAATGCGCCGACACACTGGTTGCAGCCGCAATTCCCTCGTCCCGGGGTGCACTGCCGCCGAGCATCAAGTCCCGCGAATGGCGGCAGATCTTCATGCGCTAGCTTGAAAAAGCACGCGCCCCCCCCCAACACTCCAGATGACCTTCAAATCCTCAGCCCGGGCCCGCGGCTTCACATTGATCGAGCTGCTGGTCAGCGTCACCATCGTCGCTATGCTGGCCGCGATTGCCCTGCCTTCCTATGCCAGCTATGTGGCCCGGGCAAGGCGGGCCGATGCAAAAGGCCAGCTCGTCCAGGCGGCGCAGTTCATGCAGCGCTTTTACTCGGCCAATGACAGTTTTTCGGCAGATCGTGCCGGCAACGATGTGACCGGCCAGGTTCCGGCCAGCTTGCGGCAGTCGCCTTCGGACAGCGCCAGACTCTATGAGCTTGTCATTCCCATGGGCGCCGCGCCGTTGACGAGCCCCATGGGTTTCACGCTGCGCATGGTGCCCGTGGCCGGCGGCTCCATGGCTCTGGACCTGTGCGGCGCATTCACCCTGACCTCGACCGGCGTGCGCGGCGTTTTGGTCGATGGCGTGCCGGACACCGGCGCCTTGCGCGACAGCTGCTGGAAGTAAGGGCCTGCCCCGGGGCGTGGTGGCGGCTGCGGTGTCAGTCCCGAAAGTTGTCGAAACTCAGCGGCAGGTCCTTGATCTCGGCGCGAATCAGGGCCATGGCGGCTTGCAGGTCGTCGCGCTTGGCGCCGGTCACGCGGACCTTGCCCTCCTGGATGGCGGCCTGCACCTTCATCTTGTGGCCCTTGATGAGCTGCTGGATTTTTTTGGCTTCCTCGGTCTCGATACCGTCGCGAACCTTGGTCACCTGCTTGACCTTGTCGCCACCGATTTTCTCGACCTTGCCAATGTCCAGAAAACGCACATCGACGCTGGCCTTGGTCAGCTTGTTGCGCAAGATGTCGTGAATCTGCTCGATCTGGAAGTCGCCGTCGCCGATGAGGATGATCTCCTTGTCCTTTTCCTTCAGCTCGACCGAGGCGGCGGTGCCCTTGAAGTCGAACCGGGTGCCGATTTCCTTGGCAGTGTTTTCCACCGCATTCTTGACCTTGACCAGGTCGGTTTCAAGAACAGTGTCGAATGAAGGCATGGTGTGGATTTCCTGGAAAAAAAGAGGTGCCGCATGGGTGAGACAATCCCGGAATGTTAGTCGAGAAAAACATTCCCCTCCAGTCTTGCAACACCTTCGGCATCGTCGCCAAGGCGCTTCATCTTGTGCGCCTGGGCAGCGAAGCCGACATTCAAGCCGTGCTGCAAGACCCGGCCTGGCAGGCTGCTCCCAAATTCGTACTGGGTGGCGGCAGCAACATCGTGCTGACCGGCGACGTCAAGCCATTGGTGCTCAAGGTCGAGATCATGGGCAAGCGCCTGGCCCGTGAAACGCCCAAGGCCTGGATCATTGAGGCCGGCGCCGGCGAAGACTGGCACAAACTGGTCACCTGGACAATGCAAAACGGCTTTCCCGGCCTGGAAAACCTGGCGCTGATTCCCGGCACCGTCGGTGCCTCGCCGGTGCAGAACATCGGCGCTTATGGTGTCGAGTTG
>JACMQR010000029.1 GCA_014376885.1 Polaromonas sp. | reverse complement strand
GCGGCGAGGGCGCGCGCATGCCGCAAACTTTCATCTAGCAGTCGACGACGCCCAAGCGCCAGTCTTTCATCATCAACTACCTCAAAACCTTCAACCCGAAGAACCAGCGCATTGACTCGCCGGTGTCGGCGGCTCAGGGCTACGACTCGATCTACCTGCTGGCAGCTGCCATTAAGCAGGCCAACTCGACCGACGGCCCGAAGATCAAGGCGGCTCTGGAAGACCTGAAGACACCGGTGGAAGGCGTCATCACGACCTACAACAAGCCGTTCACCGCCAAGGACCACGAAGCCATCACCGCCAACATTCCGGTGTTCGGCGAGGTCAAGGGCCAGCGCGTGGTGTATGCCTACGCCGACGACCAGAAGAAGGCGTCCGAAGTGCGCGTCAAGAAGTAAGCTGACCGACTGCTCAAAACAGGCACCGCGCCCACCGACGCGGTGCTTTTTTATTGTCCGCCGCCGTGCGTGGCCCCTTGCCCCATTTTTTGCGGAACTCAATCATGGAAATCCTGCTTCAACTCATTTACAGCGGCATTGCCCTAGGCATGATCTATGCCGTCATTGCCTTTGGCTACCAGCTGACGTTCCAGACGTCCGACACCCTTAATTTTGGCCAGGGCGACGCGCTGATGCTCGGCGCCATGGTGGGCCTGACCCTGGTCACGCTGGGCGTGAACTACTGGCTGATGCTGCCGCTGGTGATCGTGTTCGGGCTGTTCCAGGGCGGCCTGGTCGAGCGCATCGGCGTTCGTCCGGCCATCAAGATCAAGAGCGAGTTCGGCTGGATCATGTCGACCATCGCTCTGGGCATCATTTTCAAGAACGTGGCCGAGAACATCTGGGGCCGCGACGACATGAAGTTCCCGTCGCCGCTGCCCGAGTCGCCGCTGAAGGTGCTGGGCGCCAATGTGCTGCCCATGGAAATCCTGGTGGTGGTCGGCGCCGTCCTGATGATGCTGGCGGTCGAGTTCTTCAACCGCAAGACGATTTACGGCAAGGCCGTGGTCGCGACCTTCAATGACCGCGATGCCGCCAAGCTGATGGGCATCAACACCGGCCTGGTGATCACCTTTTCGTATGCGCTGTCGTCCGCCACCGCCGCCTTTGCCGGCGCCCTGATCGCCCCGCTGACGCTGACCGGCGCCACCATGGGCTCGGTGCTGGGCCTGAAGGCTTTTGCCGTCGCCATCATTGGCGGGCTGACCAGCGGCATGGGCATCATCGTCGGCGGCATCATTCTGGGCGTGGCCGAAACCACCACCGGCTTTTACCTGTCCACCGGCTACAAGGATGTGCCCGGCCTGGTCTTGCTGCTGCTGGTGCTGGCCTTCAAGCCAGCCGGCCTGTTTGGCAAATCTGCCATCAAAAAAGTCTAAGGAACGTTGAAGATGAATCGCAAGACTCTGGTCGCAGCCATACTCGGCCTGGCGCTGCTGGCGGCCGCGCCGCTGTTTACCAGCAACTCCTACTACATCCACATGATCGGCACGATCATGATTTACGCCATCTTGCTGTATGGCCTGGACATTGTGGTGGGCTACACCGGCCAGGTGTCGCTGGGCCATGCCGGCCTGTTCGGCGTCGGTTCCTACACCGCCGGCGTGCTGTTCATGAAGTTCGGCGCGCCGCTGTGGGTCATCATTCCGGCGAGTATTGCCGTCACGGCGGCCTTTGGCGCGCTGCTGGCATTGCCGGCGCTGCGCGTGACCGGGCCCTACCTGGCCATGGTGACGCTGGCGTTCGGCACCATCATCCAGATCCTGATCAACGAGATGACCTTTCTCACCGAAGGCCCGCTGGGCATCACCATCCCGAAGCCGTCGCTGTTCGGCGAAAAGCTCTCCGAGCATGGCTTTTACTGGCTGACCTTCGGGTTGATGGTGTTGTCGCTGATCGTGGTGCACCGCATCCTGCGCTCGCAGCTCGGCCGGGCGTTTGAGGCCCTGCGCGGCAGCCCGGTGGCGTCCGACTGCATGGGCGTGTCGGTGTACCGCTACAAGGTGTATGCGTTTGTCATCAGCGCCGGCTTTGCCGGCCTGGCCGGCTGCTTGTATGCCTATTCCGAGCAGTACATTTCGCCCAACACCTACAACTTCGAGCTGACGGTGCTGTTTTTGCTGGCCGTCATCATGGGCGGGCGCAAGACCCGCTCGGGCGCCTTGCTGGGCGCGGCCATCATCGTCATCCTGCCCAAGCTGCTTGACGACCTGGAGTTGTTCCGCATGGTCGCCGTGGCGCTTGCCGTTTTGATGACGGTGGGCGGCGCCATCGGCGTGGTGCGCAAGATCACCACCGTCAAAGCCATGGTCATTCCGGTCGTCGGCACCATTGCGCTGGCCGGTTTCGCCTTCTGGCTCAAGTCGATCACCGACTGGCGGCTGAGCATTTTCGGTCTGATGATCCTGTTCGTGGTGTATTACCTGCAAAACGGCATCGTCGGCTTTGTGCGGGCGCTGTTCCATGTCCGCAAGGTGGTGCCGTCCAGCGCCGAGCTGGCGCGTGCCGACGACGGCAAGGACGCAATCTCGGTGGCCGCTAGCGCCGGCGCCTCGGAGACCGGCGGCGACCTGCTGATCGCCAAAGGCGTGCTGATGCAGTTTGGCGGCCTCAAAGCCATCAACCAGGTCGACCTGCGCATCAAGCGTGGCTCGATCCACGGCCTGATCGGCCCGAACGGCTCGGGCAAGAGCACCATGATGAACGTGCTGACCGGCATTTATGTGCCCACGGCCGGCAGCATCGACTTTGCCGGCCAGACGGTGGTCGGCCGCACCTCGTCCGACATTGCGCTGTCGGGCATTGCGCGCACTTTCCAGAACGTCCAGTTGTTCGGTGAAATGACCGCGCTGCAAAACGTGCAGGTCGGCCTGCACCACACCTTCAACAGCAACATCGTCGATGTCGCGCTGCACACGCCGCGCTACCGCCGCGAGGAGCATTCTGCGGTCGAGCGCGGTATGGGCCTGCTGCGCTTTGTCGGCCTGTCCGACCTGGCGACCGAGGAAGCGCGCAACCTGCCCTACGGCAAGCAGCGGCTGCTCGAAATCGCCCGCGCGCTGGCGCTGGACCCGCAGCTGCTGCTGCTCGACGAGCCGGCCGCCGGCCTGACCGCACCGGACATCAAGGAGCTGATCGCCATCATCCGCAAGATTCGCGACCACGGTATCACCGTGATCCTGATCGAGCACCACATGGACGTGGTGATGAACCTGTGCGACACCGTGTCGGTGCTCGACTTTGGCCAGAAGATCGCCGAAGGCAAGCCTGCAGATGTGCAGGCGGATGAAAAAGTCATCGAGGCCTACCTCGGCGGCACGGTCGCATAAGGAAAAATTACCATGTTGAGTATCAAGAACCTGGAAGCCGGCTATGGCAAGGTGCAGGTGCTGCACGGCATCTCGATGGAAGTGCCCAAGGGCAAGGTCGTCACGCTGATCGGCTCGAACGGCGCCGGCAAGACCACCACCATGCGCGCCATCTCGGGAATGATCCAGCCGACGGCCGGCGAGATCAACCTGCATGGCAAGCGCATCGACGGCCTGGAGTCGTATGCCATTGCCAAGCAGGGCCTGGCCCATTCGCCCGAAGGGCGGCGCGTGTTCGCCACCATGACGGTCACCGACAATTTGATTCTGGGCGCCTTCCCGCGCCTGACCGGCAGCCGCCCCAAGGGCGATGTGGCCGGCGACCTGGAGCGCGCCATGGAGCTGTTTCCGCGCCTCAAGGAGCGGCGCATGCAGTTGGCCGGCACGCTGTCGGGCGGTGAGCAGCAAATGCTCGCCATGGCCCGGGCGGTCATGCTGAACCCGGAGATCGTGCTGCTCGACGAGCCGTCGATGGGCCTGGCGCCGATCCTGGTCGAAGAGGTGTTTCGCATCATCTCCGACCTGAAGTCGCGCGGCGTCACGATGCTGCTGGTCGAGCAGTTCGCGGCAGCGGCGCTGAAGGTGGCCGACTACGGCTATGTGCTGGAAAACGGCCGTATTTCGGTGCATGGCGAAGCGTCAAAACTGCGCGACGACCCGGCGGTCAAGGCCGCCTACCTGGGCGGTGGGCATTGACAGAGCGCCAGCTTTGCTATTGAAAAAATAGCAGCTTGTGTAGGCAGGACAAGCGCATACGGCCTGAATGACCAATAAATCAAGCCGGCTGTGCCGGACTGGCTGGCCAGCGCCCGGTCACACCACCTTCAGGCCCTTGAGCGCCGGGTTGTCGGGCGGATAGCGCAGGTCCAGCGCGCGCAGCGCCTGGCGCAGCAGCGTGGCGATCATCAGGTTGCGGTGGGTCTTGGAGTCGGGCGGCACGATGGTCCAAGGCGCCCAGGATGTGCTGGTGGGCCCAAGCAGGTCCGCGTAAGCCTGCTGGTAGGGTTTCCATTGCTTGCGCGCCTCCAGGTCGCCCAGGGCGAACTTCCAGTGCTTGGTGGGGTCGTCGATGCGCTCTTGCAGCCGCGCACGCTGTTCGTCAAAGCTGATGTGCAGCATGAACTTCAGGACCACCGTGCCGGTTTCGCTGAGCATGCGCTCAAAATCATTGATCTGCTGGTAGCGCTGGGCGGTTTGCGCCGGCGTGATCCAGCCGTTGACCGGCGGCACCAGCACGTCTTCGTAGTGGCTGCGGTTGAAGATCATGATCTCGCCGGCCGCCGGAATTTTCTGGTGGATGCGCCACAGGTAGTCCCGGGCGCGCTCGTCCTCGCTGGGCGCTTTCCAGGCGGCGGTGTGCACGCCCAGCGGGCTCATCTGGCTGAACACGCCGCGCAAGGTGCCGTCCTTGCCCGAGGTGTCGGTGCCCTGCAAAATGACCAGCAGCTTGTAGCGCCGGTCGGCGTAAAACAGATTTTGCAAGCCGTCGAGCTCGACCGCCAGCGCCTCGACAGCCTGCTTGTCGCCGGCCTTGTCGCCGGTCGAAAACGGCTTGGCGGCGGGGTCAAAGCCGGCCAGGCTGAACGCCTTGCGTTGGCTTTTTGCGCCGGCCCGGCCCGCGGTCTGCGGCGCTTGCCAGGGCCGCAGCAAGCCGGCCAGCGCCTTGCGCTCGGCCTTGCCTGGCGCCTTGCGGGCAGGCACGGGATCAGCAGGTTTTGAGGACATCGGGATTCCAGTCAGCGTGAGGGGAAAACGTGATTTTGCGCGCCCGCGCCTGCCCGGCCTGAAGGAATACACTTATTTTTCAGACCCAAACCCGCCGCCTTGAAAAACAAGCCGGGCGGGCGGCTTGCAAGGCCCTCCCAAAGGAGCGCTGCCCAGGCTCGACTTTGACCACGACTTTGACCATGACAGGATTTTTTATGACCGCCGATTCCTCAACCCTTGCGGGTGCGCCGCTGGTGCAGGCCGCCAGCGGCTATGCCGGCGACATTGCGCCGCGCCTGGCCTGGCAGTGGGCGCAGTCGGGCGACGCGGTGCTGGTCGATGTGCGCTCCGACGCCGAGCGCGAATGGGTCGGCTTTGTGCCGGGCGCGGTGGCCGTGGCCTGGAAACAATGGCCCGGCATGGCCCGCAATGCCGACTTTGACAAGGCACTGCAAGCCGCCGTGCCAGCGGGGAAAAAAGTGCTGCTGCTGTGCCGCAGCGGCGTGCGGTCCATTGCGGCGGCGCGGCGCGCCGCCGAACTGGGCCTGGAGGCCTACAACATCCTGGAAGGCTTCGAGGGCGATGCCGACGCGCAGGCCCAGCGCGGGCATCTCGGGGGCTGGCGCCTGCAGGGCCTGCCCTGGATGCAGAAATGACATGCCCGGCCCGGCTCTGGCCAGGCCGGCGCGCCTGACGCCCGGCGGATCCTGGCCTGCAAGCCGCGCAAAACACTGGCCCAGCGGCTGCGAAGGGGCCGCAAACCTGTTGATAATCCAGCCCCATGACTTTTCTAGCGCTTGACGTGGGCAACACCCGCCTGAAATGGGCCCAGTACGACGCGCCGGTGGTGGGCGCCCGGCTGCTGGCCCACGGCGCGGTGTTCCTGGAACACATTGACCGGCTCGCCGAAGCGGACTGGCGCGGCTTGGCCGAGCCGGCCGCAATACTGGGCTGCGTGGTGGCCGGCGACGCCGTCCGGCGGCGTGTGACCGAGCAGATGGAGCTCTGGGACGTGCTGGCGCGCTGGGTGATCTCCAGCCCCGAGGAAGCCGGCCTGACCAATGGCTACGACCATCCGGCGCGCCTGGGCTCGGACCGCTGGGTGGCCATGATCGGCGCGCACCACCGGCTGCGAGCGCGCGGTGTCTGCAAGCCCTGCCTGGTGGTGATGGTCGGAACGGCGGTCACGGTCGAGGCCATCGATGCCTCGGGCCGGTTCCTGGGCGGCATTATTTTGCCCGGCCACGGCATCATGCTGCGCGCGCTCGAATCGGGCACCGCCGGTCTGCATGTGCCCACCGGCGAGGTGCGCGACTTCCCGACGAATACCAGCGACGCGCTGACCAGCGGCGGCACCTTTGCGATTGCCGGCGCGGTGCAGCGCATGGTCGACAACATCACCCGCCACTGCGGCGAAGCGCCCGCCTGCATCATGACCGGCGGCGCCGGCTGGAAGATGGCGCCCAGCATGACGGTCGAGTTCGAGCTGGTCGAAAACCTGATCTTTGACGGCCTGCTGGAGATCGCCTCGCGGCGGCTCAAGCCGTGAGGCGGCTGAAAAACCCGCCGCCGATGCCCGGCGCCCAGCGCTGCCGGGCAATCGTGTTAAAAATCCGGGTTGCCGGCAGCGCGCCTTGGGCGCCCGCCGGCAGCGCAGTCATTCTTACAAACCGGGGAGATTCTCATGTCAGATTTACAAGCCACCTTTGAGCGCGCCGTGGCCGATTCGAAGAACCTTGCCGAGCGGCCCGACAACGCCACGCTGCTCAAACTCTATGGCCTGTACAAGCAAGGCGCCGGCGGCGACAACACCGAACAAAAGCCCGGCTTTGGCGACCTGGTGGCGCGCGCCAAGTGGGACGCCTGGAGCCGGCTCAAGGGCGTGCCGCAAGAGCAGGCGATGCAGCAATATATCGACCAGATCGCCGAGTTGGGCTGAATTTAGGAATAAAAACAGCCGGTGGCGCTTGCTGTGCAAGCACCATCAGCTATTGATTCGATAGTAAAAGCCGGGCCAGGCCGCCCGGACTCGTCTGGCGGCCTTTGCCCGGCCGGGCACCTCAGTCGATCTGCGCGCCCGAGTCCTTGACGATCTTGTTCCAGCGCGGCAGGTCGTCCCTGATCAGCGCGGCAAACTTCACCGGACCGCCGGTGAGCACCTCGCAGCCCTGGGCCGCCAGCTTGTCCGCCACCTCCTTGCTGGCCAGGGTCTGCTCGAGCGCCGCCTGCAGTCGGGCCACCACCTCCCGGGGCGTGCCGGCGGGCGCCAGCAGGCCGTACCATGGCGTCGAGCCAAAGCCCGGCAGGGTCTCGCCAATCGTCGGCGCATTGGGCAGCGACGCCAGGCGCTTCTCGTTCACCACCCCCAGCACCTTGATTTTCCCGGACTGCAGGAAGGGCAGCGACGACGGCAGGCTTTGCACCGACACCGGCACCTGGCCGCCGGCCACGTCGGCCGCCGCACTGGCCGAGCCCTTGTAGGGCACATGCAGCATGTCCACGCCTGCGGCCCGCTTGAGCATCTCGCCGATCAGGTGGTTCAGCGTGCCGTTGCCGGCCGAGGCATAGCTGATCTGGCCGGGCTGGGCCTTGGCCTGCGCGATCAGCTCGGCCACCGAATTGGCCGCAAAGGCTGAATTGGCCACCAGCACATAGCCCGCGCTGGCCACCAGGCCGACCGGCTCGAAATCCTTCACCGGGTCAAAGCCGGTGCTTTTGTAGATGGACGGGTTGATCACATGGGCGCTGTTGGTCGTCAGCAGCAGCGTGTAGCCGTCGGCTTTGGCCTTGGCCGCCTGCGCGGTGCCGACATTGCCGCCGGCGCCGGGCCGGTTGTCCACCAAAAACGTCTGGCCCAGGATCGCACCCAGCTTTTGCGTGACGATGCGCGCAATCGCATCGTTCGCGCCGCCGGCGGCCTGCGGCACGATGACGGTGACCGTGCGGCCCGGGTACGGGCCCTGCGCCAGGGCGGGCGCCAGGGCCAGGGCGGTCAGGGCGCTGGCCAGCGCGGCAAGGCGCGTGCAAAAAAAGCGTTTTTTCATGAAGGGTCTCCGGTTGTTTTTGATGAAATCCGCGGGCTTCAGGCGCATGGCCTGCAGCCCGGTCAGGCAAACTGCGCCCGCAGCGCCGCCACGAAATCAGGCGCCGGGTGCAGGTCGGTGCTGCGTCCCGCCCGGGCGACCTGGCCCGGCACGGCGTGGCCGACGATGTCCGGCAGCACGCGTGCCAGCGCCAGCAGCTTTGACAGGTCGATGCCGGTGTCGTAGCCCATGGCGCCCAGCATGTGGACCGCGTCCTCGCTGGCCACGTTGCCGCTGGCGCCGGGCGCGTACGGGCAGCCGCCCAGGCCGCCCAGCGAGCCGTCCAGGCGGGTGATGCCGCCTTGCACCGCCGCCAGCACATTGGCCAGGCCCATGCCGCGCGTGTTGTGAAAGTGCAGCGTCAGCTGCAGGTCGGGGAAATGCTTTTGCAAGGCTTCAGCCATGCGGCTGACCTGCGCCGGATGCGCCATGCCGGTGGTGTCGCAAATGCTCAGGCCGCGCACGCCCAGGCCGGCAAAGCGCTCGCCCCAGCGCAGCAATTCACCTTGTGGCACGTCGCCTTCCATCGGGCAGCCGAAGGCGCACGACAGCGACACATTGATCGGCGTTGCGCCATCGACATGGCGGATCACGCCTGCCAGCGCGGCAAAGCTGTTCTCGCGCGGCATGCGCAGGTTGGCCAGGTTGTGCGTTTCGGAGGCCGACATCACCAGGTTCAGCTCGTCGGCGCGCGCCTCCAACGCGCGCTCGGCGCCGCGCCGGTTGGGCACCAGCACGCTGTATTCCACGCCAGGCACGCGGTGAATCCGGCCCATGACCTCCTCGGCGTCGCGCAGCATCGGAATCGCCCTGGGCGAGGTGAACGAGGTGACCTCGATCTTGGCGTAGCCGCAGTCGCCCAGCGCATCGACCAGCGCCACCTTGTCGTCGGTGGCGATGAAGTTCGGCTCGATCTGGAAGCCGTCGCGCGTGGCGACTTCGTTGAAATAGATGCGTTGGACAGGGTTCATGGGGTTGCTCCCGCAACGATGCCCTGCCGTTTGAGCGTGTCGATCTGGTCAAGCGACAGGCCCATGTCCAGCAGCACGGCGTCGGTGTCCTGGCCAATGGCGGGCGCGTTGCGGCGGTGGCTGCCCGGCGTGCGCGACAGCTTGGGCACGATACCGGGCACCGCCAGCACGCTGCCGTCGTCCAGCTGCACCTCGGCCAGCATGCCGCGCGCCTGGTAGTGCGGGTCGGCGGCGATGTCGGCCACGGTGTAGATGCGCCCGGCCGGCACGGCCGCGCCGTCCAGCGCCGCCAGCACCTCGGCCACGCTGCGCCCGGCGGTCCACTGGCCGATGGCGGCGTCGATTTTTTCCACCTGGGCGACGCGGCCGGTGTTGTCGGCCAGCTCGGGGTCGGCGCCCAGGTCCGGTCGGCCTATCGTCGCCATCAGCCGCTTGAAAATGCTGTCGCCGTTGCCGGCAATCAACACATAAGCCCCCACGCTCTCCGCTTCGCGTGATTCGCTGCCCCCCGAGGGGGCTAGCCTGGCTTGGGGCGGCCCGGCGCTGGCGCCCGACGCGCCCTCGTCCTTGCAGCGGTAGGCGTTGCTCGGCGCGATGCCGGGCAGGGCGCTGCCGGCCGGGCCGCGCACCGCGCCGAAGGCGCTGTACTCGGGCAGCAGGCTTTCCATGCAGTTGAACACCGCCTCATAGAGCGCCACGTCGATCACCTGGCCCTGGCCCGAGCGCTGGCGCTCGTGCAGCGCCAGCAAGATGCCGATCACGCCGTGCAGCGCGGCCAGCGTGTCGCCGATGCTCACGCCGACGCGCACCGGCACGCGGCCCGGCTCGGCGCTCAGGTGGCGCAGGCCGCCCATGGCCTCGGCCACCACGCCAAAGCCCGGCCGGTCGCGGTACGGGCCGGTCTGGCCGTAGCCGCTGATGCGCAGCATGACCAGGCGCGGGTTGAGCGCGAGCAGTTCGTCCGGCCCGAGTCCCCAGCCTTCCATGGCGCCGGGGCGAAAGTTCTCGATCAGCACATCGGCCTCACGCGCCAGCCGGCGCACGATGTCCTGACCCTGCGGGTCTTTCAAATCCAGCGCCAGCGAGCGCTTGCCCCGCGATTGCACCTGCCACCACACCGAGGTGCCGCCCTTGAGCAGCCGCCACTTGCGCAGCGGGTCGCCGGTGCCTGGGGGTTCGATCTTGATGACCTCGGCGCCAAAATCGGCCAGCGTCTTGGCGGCAAACGGGCCGGCAATCAGCTGGCCAAGCTCGAGCACCTTCAGGCCGGCCAGTGGACCGGCGGCGGGAATTTGGAGAGTTTCAGGCGATGACATGACCGGCAGTGTGCCGCCATCGGTGGCCACCGTCCAGCAGCCGTTGGACGCGGCCGCGCCCGTATTTGACGACGGCTGGGCCAGCCGCGCCGGCCAGCTCCTGAGCGGCCGCACCCTGAACCTGCTTTTTTCCCTGCGCGTCCAAATTTTTCTGCGCTGGCCAGTTCGCTGGCTTGACCGGTCCGAAAGCGCGAAGGCGCTGTCTTTCTTCAGCAAATCAAATTAAACCAGTCCAAGCCGAATCAAACCAAATCATCGCTAAATTGCCAATCGCACTTCCATACGGCTACAAATGTTGCAACTGTTGGTTTACAAATACTTTAATTGATTTGTTAGAATTTGTTGAGATATTTAAGTAATTTCCAACTTTGGCGGTCTCCAATGAATATTTCGCTGTGCGGCGGCCACCCGGTTCAAAAAGTAATTCAATGACAACCTGCCCTTTCGGCGCGCCCCGCCATGACGACTGAAACACGGTTGGCCGACCCGCCTGCCCAGGTCGCGGTTTTGGCGCAGGTGCTGGAGTCGTTCATTGACGCCGCTGTCACGGTGAACGCTCGGCAAGCCATTGTGCTGTTCAACCCGGCGGCGGAAAAAATGTTCGGCTGGACGCGCCAGGCGGTGCTGGGCGAGTCGATTGAAAAACTGCTGCCTGGCCGCTTTCGGCCGGCCCATGGCGGGCAGGTGGCGCAGTTTGGCGCCACCGGGGCTACCCTGCGGCGCAACGGGAAACTGGCGGCCACGGTGTACGCACTGCGCCCCGACGGCACCGAATTTCCGGTCGATGTGTCGATCTCGCAGCTTGACACGCCCGAGGGCAAGCTGTTCACCGCCATTGTGCGCGACCTGACCGATGAGCAGGCCGCGCAGGCCCAGTTGCGGCTGCTCGACGCCAGCATTT
>JACMQR010000225.1 GCA_014376885.1 Polaromonas sp. | reverse complement strand
GGCGCCGCGGCAATGGGCTCGCGGGTCTCGCGAATGAGCTGGCGGGGCGTCTCGTCCATGCACACCACAGGGTGCTTTGCATCGTAGGGCCGGCTGTAGATGTCGAGCACTTGCTCCATGGCGGCCACAAAGGCTGCGCTCGCTTGCGGGGCAATCACCCAGCCGACTTTCCTCCACGGCTTGAGTTCGTTTTTTTGAGCGTCCGCCGCACCGTCTCATGCGAGACGCTCTGCACCAGTTCGAGCTCGACCAGCCGATCGGCCAGCAGCCGCAGCGACCAGCGGGCCTGGCCTTCAGGGGGCGCCGAGCAGCTCAGGTCGAGCAGCTGCGCCTCCAGGCGGCCGTCGATCTTCAGGTCGTACTCACACTTTAAGGGTTGGCGGTTCAGTGTCAGGTCCAGACCTTCCAGGACAAACTTCTTCTTGATCCGATCCACCTTGCGCTCACTCACGCACAGCATGGCCGCGATGTCGCAGGTGCGGGGTCGCTCGATGCGCCCCCCAGACTGGTCACAGTTGAGCAATATCAAGGCATTGATGACTTTGGACACGGCGTGAGTGCCTTTGCCTGCGATGGCTTGCAGTTCCGCTCTTTCTGGCTCTGACAGGGTGACTTTGTAATGTTCCATCCCCCATTTTCCGCGTCACATAGCTCATGACGCGACACTAGCATTACGCAAGGTGCAGCTGATACAAGCGCCTGCCAATAGCGCATGACAGGATTCACTGACAGTGAATTTGCTTGTACATCCAAAAGTTCGAAGCGTAGGTTAATTCAAAAATAATTTTGTTGCAGTTGATGTTATCTAAACCATTTTTGTTTCAATTGAAGGAATCGAATGACTGCTTCTAGTTTCAAACTTTTTGCGTTGGGTCTTGCCTTAACTGTTGTTGGCTGTGCGACAAGGCCAGAAAGCATATCTGCGTCTTTCGTCTCCCATGAAAAATACATGGGACAGACTTGCCAGCAACTTACTGACAGCATGGCGGACGCTCGGACGAAGTTAACGGACTATTCAAAGCAACAAGACAATAAAGCCAACCTCGATGCGGCAACTGTCTTCTTGGTCTTAATCCCTGCCAGCAAGTTGTCAGGCGACCATGCAGGTGATGTTGCCAAGTACAAGGGTGAGGTTGAAGCAATAGAAACAGCTCAAATCAAAAACAATTGCAAAAAAGTAGCAATGAACTGATGGCTTAGCCTACGTTAAGCAAGATAGCGAAGAACCCGCCGCGTGCGGGTTTTCTTTTGGCTGGTGCTGATGACTACATGCTGGTTACCCGGTACCTTAAAGATGTACTGGTGGCTACATCAGCCCCAAAGAAAAAGGGCTCACTACTATTTTCATAGCAATGAACCCTTGTCTGTATTGGTGCCGGAGAGATGAATCGAACACCCGACCTTCTCATTACGAATGAGCTGCTCTACCGACTGAGCTACACCGGCTTTAACGTCAAATTATAGCCCGGCGTGGTAGGCGGTTACACGCTCGACTTCATTTTTAGAGCCTAGCATCACGCTGACGCGCTCATGGAGTTGGGTCGGCTCGATGTCGAGGATTCGCTGCTTGCCGTTGGTCGCGGCGCCGCCGGCTTGTTCGATCAGCCAGCTCATTGGGTTGGCTTCGTACATCAGGCGCAGCTTGCCGGCTTTTTCCGGCTCGCGCTTGTCCCAAGGGTACAGGAACACGCCGCCGCGTGTCAGGATGCGGTGCACGTCGGCAACCATCGAGGCGATCCAGCGCATATTGAAATCTTTGCCGCGGCTGCCTGCCTTGCCTTGCAGGCATTCGTCGATGTAGCGCTTGACCGGCTCGTCCCAGTGGCGCAGATTGCTCATGTTGATGGCAAATTCCTGGGTGTCTTCCGGAATTTTTACATTTTCTTCGGTCAGCACGAACGAGCCCTGCTCGCGGTCCAGGGTGAACATGGCCACGCCGTCGCCCACGGTCAGCACCAGGGTCGTTTGCGGCCCGTAAACACAGTAACCGGCGGCGACCTGCCGGTTGCCGGGCTGCAAGAAATCTTGCTCGCTGACTTCCGCACCGCCTTCGGGCTTTTTGAGCACGCTGAAGATGGTGCCGATGCTGACGTTGACATCGATGTTGCTCGAGCCGTCGAGCGGGTCGAACATCAAGAGGTACTCGCCCTGCGGATAGCGGTTGGGCACCACATAGATGCTGTCCATTTCCTCGGACGCCATGGCCGCCAGGTGGCCGCCCCATTCATTCGCCTCGATCAGCACTTCGTTGGCGATGATGTCGAGCTTTTTCTGGATTTCGCCCTGCACGTTCTCGCTGCCGGCTGTGCCCAGCACATCGCCCAGCGCGCCTTTGTTGACCGCCTGGCTGATGCTCTTGCACGCCCGGGCCACCACCTCGATCAGCAGGCGCAGCTCGGGTGGAATATGGCCATCCAGGCGCTGCTGCTCGACCAGGTAGCGGGTAAGGGAAATTTTCAGTGGCATCGTGAACTCCGGTGATTCAGTCGGTGAATAAAGGGGCGGGGCGGGTGGCACGCCACCGGCTTACTGGCCCAGGGCGCGGGTCACCACCTCGTGCGTGTCCTTGCTCAGGTCGGCCCGGGCAGCGACGCGGGCAATCGCCTGGCGGGCATTGCTGCGGTAGGGCTCAGCCAGCTTGCTCCAGCGGTCCAGCGCGCGCGCCAGGCGGGCGGCAACCTGGGGGTTGATGGCGTCCAGTTCGATCACCCATTCGCACCAGAAGGTGTAGCCCGCGCCGTCAAGGCGGTGAAAGCCTGCCGGGTTGCCCTGGCAAAAGGTGCTGATGACGCTGCGGGCGCGGTTGGGGTTTTTCAAGCTGAAGTCGGCATGCTTCAGCAGCTGCCTGACCGCAGGCAGAACATTGCCGCCCATGTCCGGCGCGCCGGTTTGCAGGCTGAACCATTTGTCGATCACCAGCGGCTCGTTTTTAAACATTGCATGGAACAGCGCCAGCGCCTGGGTGGCCAGCGGATGGCTGCTGGACACCAGAGCGGCCAGGGCATTGAAGCGGTCGGTCATGTTGCCCGCGTCCTTGAAGCGTTGCAGGGTCTTGCCTGGCCACACCGCGTCGCCGCTTTCCATGGCTGCCAGGCACAGGTGGCTCAGCGCCATGCCGGTCAGCGCCCGCCGGCCGCTCGAAATCGGGTCGGGCGTGTAGGCGCCGGTGTCGTGACTGGCTTGGTAGGCTGCTTCCCAGTCGACCTTGAGCGCGCTGGCGAGTTGCTGGCGCATGCTCTGCCGAACGGAATGGATGTGCTGGGGATCGACCACCTCGAGCTGCTCGGCCAGGTAGGTTTCCGAGGGTAGTGTCAGCACCAGCTCCTTGAAGGCCGCATCCAGGGCAGGGTCGCGCAAAATGCTCCGCATGGCCTCCAGATAAGCATCATTTAGCACGTTTGCGCTTGCTGCATAAGCGCCTTCAGCTATTGATTTAATAGCTGCAACCGCGCTGCTGACCGCCAGGCGCTGGCCGGCTTCCCAGCGGTTGAACGGGTCGCTGTCGTGCGCCAGCAGGTGCAGCAGCTGGGCGCCCTGGTAGTCGAACTCCAGCACCACCGGGGCGCTGAAGCCGCGCAGGATCGACGGCACCGGTTCGGCGTCGATGCCGACAAAGGTAAAGCTTTCGCTGGCCTCGGTCAGCACCAGGGTGCGCGTGCCCGTGGCAGTCCCCGTTTCGCTTTCCAGGCGCATTGGCATGTCCTGGCCGTCTGCCCCCAGCAGTCCGAGGCCGACCGGAATGACAAACGGCTCCTTCATGGCCTGCCCCGGGGTCGTCGCGCAGCTTTGCGCCAAGATGAGGGTGTAGGTGCGGGCGGCGGCGTCGTACACGCCGTGTGCCCGGACGCGCGGCGTGCCGGCTTGGCTGTACCAGCGCTTGAACTGCGGCAGCAGCCGGGCCAGATCGGATGTGGGATTGGCGTCGGCGATGGCCTGGGCAAAGTCGTCGCAGGTCACGGCATGGCCGTCGTGGCGTTCGAAGTAGAGCGTCATGCCCTTGGCAAAGCCCTGGCGGCCGACCAGCGTCTGCATCATGCGGACCACCTCGGCGCCTTTTTCGTAGATCGTGACGGTGTAGAAGTTGCTGATCTCGATGTAGCTGTCGGGCCGCACCGGGTGGGCCATCGGGCCGGCGTCTTCCGGGAACTGGGCGGTGCGCAAGACGCGAACGTCTTCGATGCGCTTGACGGCTCTAGCCGAAGGCTGGTTGCACAAATCCTGCGAAAACTCCTGGTCGCGAAACACCGTCAGGCCTTCCTTCAGGCTGAGCTGGAACCAGTCGCGGCAGGTGATGCGGTTGCCGGTCCAGTTGTGGAAGTACTCGTGGCCGACGACGCTTTCGATGTTCGAGAAATCGGTGTCGGTGGCGGTCGTCTGGCTGGCCAGCACGTACTTGGTGTTGAAGATGTTCAGGCCCTTGTTTTCCATCGCGCCCATGTTGAAGTCGCTGGTGGCGACGATCATGAAGCGCTCCAGGTCCAGCGGCAGGCCAAAGCGCGCCTCGTCCCAGGCGACCGAGTGCATCAGCGATGTCATGGCGTGCTCGGTCTTGTCCAGGTCGCCGGGGCGCACATAGACCTGCAGCAGATGCTCCTTGCCGGCGCGCGACACGATGCGTTGCTCGCGGGCGACCAGCTGGCCGGCCACCAGTGCGAACAGGTAGGCGGGCTTTTTGTGCGGATCGACCCATTGGGCGAAATGCCGCGCGCCGTTCGGGCCATCCTCGAGCGGGCCGTGCGCCACCAGGTTGCCGTTGGACAGCAGCACCGGGTATTTCGCCTTGTCGGCGCGCAGCGTAACGCTGTAGCTGGCCATCACATCCGGACGGTCCAGGAAGTAGGTTATGCGCCGGAAACCCTCGGCTTCGCACTGGGTGAAAAACGAGCCGTCGCTGACATACAGGCCCATCAGCTTGGTGTTCTTCGACGGGCAGGTGGTGGTGAAGATTTCCAGCGTGAACGCGTCGGGCAGGTCGCACAGCACCAGCTGGCCGCCCTCCAGCTTGAACGAGGTGCCCTGGCCGTTGACCAGCACCCGTGCCAGGTTGAGCTCCTCGCCGTCGAGCCGCAGCGGCTGCGCCGGCACGTCCGGGTTGCGGTGCAAGGTCATTTTGCTCAGCACCCGCGTTTTCACCGGGTCCAGGTCAAAACACAGGTCGACGGTGTCGACCCAGTAGGCGGGCGCGGTGTAGTCGGCGCGGTTGATGACCACGGCAGCGCCGGGCCCTGTTCCGTCAAGCATTTGCAGCATGGCTGGTTCCTAAAAATTCCAGAATTTAACAAGGCGCGGCGTACCGCCCTCAGACGCCCTGCTTGAGGGACGCTTCGATGAACGGGTCGAGGTCGCCGTCGAGCACCTTTTGCGTGGCCGAGGTTTCGTAGTTGGTGCGCAGGTCCTTGATGCGGCTGTTGTCCAGCACATAGCTGCGAATCTGGTGGCCCCAGCCGACATCGGTCTTGGTGTCTTCCAGCTTTTGCTGCGCTTCTTGCTGCTTGCGCAGCTCGAAGTCATAAAGGCGCGAGCGCAGGCGCTTCCAGGCGACGTCGCGGTTGCCGTGCTGCGACCGGCCTTCCTGGCACTGCACGACGATGCCGGTCGGGATGTGCGTCAGGCGCACCGCCGAGTCGGTCTTGTTGATGTGCTGGCCGCCGGCGCCGCTGGCGCGGTAGGTGTCGGTGCGCACGTCCGACGGATTGATGTCGATCTCGATCGAGTCGTCGATTTCGGGGTAGACGAACACCGAGGCGAACGACGTGTGGCGCCCGCCCGATGAGTCGAACGGCGACTTGCGCACCAGCCGGTGCACGCCGGTTTCGGTGCGCAGCAGGCCAAAGGCGTAGTCACCCTCGATCTTGATGGTCGCGCCCTTGATGCCGGCTGTGTCGCCCGCCGACTCGTCTTCGATGGTGGTCTTGAAGCCCTTGCGCTCGGCATATTTCAGGTACTGGCGCAGCAGCATGCTGGCCCAGTCGCACGCTTCGGTGCCGCCGGCGCCGGCCTGGATGTCCAAAAACGCATTGAGCGGGTCGGCCGGGTTGTTGAACATCCGGCGAAATTCCATCTTTTCAACCTCGGTCGCCACCTGGGCGGCTTCGCCCTCGATGGCGCGCATGCCGGCCTCGTCGTTGTCGTCCTTGGACATGCCGAACAGCTCGGCGTTGTCCGACAGCTCAGCTTCCAGCCGGTCCAGGATCAGCACCACGTCTTCGAGCGACTTTTTCTCGCGACCGAGTTCCTGGGCGCGCTTGGGGTTGTCCCAGACCTTCGGGTCTTCAAGCGCGGCGTTGACCTCGTTCAGTTTGCGGGCTTTGGCAGGGTAGTCAAAGATACCCCCTGAGTTCGGTGACCCGGTTGCTCAGGTCCGTGATCTGGTTGGAAATGAGGTTGATGTGTTCTGCGTCCATGGGGAAAATCCTGTCGTGGTCTGAATTCAATCGTATATTTTCTCATGCCGCTGCGCGCCCTGCCGTCCGGGCGGCGGCTGGCTGGCCAAAGCCACGCCCGGCCAGCTCAATCCAGGAATTTTTCGATCAGGCCGGCGAGCAGTGCGGGCTGGTCATGGTGCAGCATGTGGCCGGCATCCTGAACAACGGCGACCCGCGCGTCGGGAACCTGCCCGAGCCGCTCGTGGTACTCGGCCAGCGAGTAGGTGCCTTTCCACCACTGGCTCATCGAATCGCTGGAGGCTTCAACGGCCAGCACCGGCGCGCTGATGCGCCGGTAGATTTCCAGCGCCTCGTCGACCCGGTACAGCTGGGCGCTGGGAATCTTGTGCGCCGGGTTGCCCAGGATCTGCCACTGGCCTGCCGCGTCGGGCCGGGCCCAGTGGCCCGCCAGCCACTGGGCCTTCTCAAGCGTCAGCCGGGGATTGGTTTTCATCAGCCGCCGGGCAACACCGCCGACGTCGGCATAGCTTTTCAGCGCCATGTCGCCGTGCTGCAGGCTTTTCAGTCCGTCCATCCACTGGGCATAGCGCCCGGGCGCCTGGCTCGGCCGGCTGGCCGGCAGGCCAAAGCCTTCCAGGTTCACCAGCCTGCGGATGCGCTCTGGCCGCACGCCGGCATACAGCATGGCGACATTGCCGCCCATGCTGTGGCCGACCAGGTCCACCGCCTGGCCGGGCGCGTAATGGTCGAGCAAAAAGTCCAGATCGGCCAGGTAGTCGGCAAACCAGTAGCTGTCGGCCGGGTAGCCAGCGGCCGACAGGCCGGTTTGCCCGAAGCCGCGCCAGTCGGGGGCAATGATGGTCCGGCCGGCGGCGAACGCGCTTGAAAAGGCATCGACCATGAACTGGTAAGACGCCCCGACATCCATCCAGCCATGCACCAAAACCAGGGGTGGCAAAGTGGCGCGGGCGGGCTCGTCCCAGACATGGACGTGGTAATCGAGTCCGCGGATAGGGACAAACTCGCTGCGAAAGGGGCGTTTTTCTAGGTACATTGGGTACTCATTTTAAGGAAACGCATGCTGACAAGCAGTCAAGACAGCGACACGCCCGCCAGCTCCCCCCCGGCAGACCCGGC
>JACMQR010000224.1 GCA_014376885.1 Polaromonas sp. | reverse complement strand
TGCCAGACCACGGGAATGTCGCTGATCTGCACCACGCCCGAAAGCAGCGCGGCAGCAGCGCCCAGGGACGCGCTCCAGCCGATGCCCAGGCCGCGCGGCTGCCAGATGACCAGGATGAGGGTGGCGATGAAGATCAGCAGGGCGACAAGCACGGGATTCCTTTGAGCAAGCGTGTGGGAGTTTTTTATGGTGTCCGGGCGCGAACGCCGGACGCATGCGGAACGTGGCATCGGCGCTGCCGCTGGCCGGGCTAGGACCCGGTCAGACCCCTGGCCGTGCCCTGCAACATCGTGCGCTCGAGTTTTTCAGGCGGCAGGCTGACCAGCAGGCTCAGGCGGCGGTGCAACGCCAGCAGGGTCTGGCGAAAGGCTTCTTTTTGCTGGGCGTCGCTGTCCGGGGCGGCCGACGGGTCGGCATAGCTCCAGTGCGCGGTGGCCGGCTGGCCGGGCCAGTGCGGGCAGACCTCGCCAGCGGCATCGTCGCAAACGGTGATCACCAGGTCCATGCGCGGCGCATCAGGCGCGCCGAACTCGTCCCAGGTCTTGCTGCGCAGGCCTGCGGTTGGCACGCCGGCAGCCGTCAGCGCCTGCAGGCCCAGCGGATGGGGCTGCTGGTTTTCACGCGGGCTGCTGCCGGCCGAAAAAGCCTTGAAGCGGCCCCTGCCAAGGTGATTCAAGAGGGCTTCGGCAACAGTGCTGCGCGCCGGGTGGAGGATGCACAAAAACAGAACCTGGAGCGGGTGTACAGGCAGGGTCATGGCGTGGGATAGATAAATAATTTGCTATAAAAATAATAGCTGATAGAAGCCGTCAGACAAGCACTACAGGCCTAAAAGTTATAAAAATCACAAAAATTCAGCATGCCGCCGCTGCGCCGACGCCGACGCCGCAGTCCCGGCCTTCGCAACAGTGCTCGGTCAGGTAGGCCAGCACGGCGTTCATGCGCCCGATGTTGGCCCGGTAAATCAGGTGCCGGCCGCGCGGCTCGCTGCTCACCAAGCCGCAATGAAGGAGCTCTTTGAGGTGAAACGACAGCGCACTCGGTGCCGAGGCCAGTTGCTCGGCCATGACGCCCGGCGTCATTCCGTCCGGGCCGGCCACCACCAGCGCCCGGAAGATGCGCAGGCGCTGGGCCTGGGCCAGTGCGGCCAGCGCCTTGACGGCGGACGGCTCGTCAAGGGTGACGGTTTCCAGTTCAGCTTTCAATTTCATGGTTCAACTATAATTGAATAGTTAAAGCGTTTCCAGCTTGCGCCCTAAAATATTCTGTCAACCTCACACCGGAACTCTTTCAGCCCATGGCCGACATCACCATCTTCCACAACCCGACTTGCGGCACATCCCGCAATGTGCTGGCGCTGATCCGCAACACCGGCGCCGAGCCGCAAGTCGTCGAGTACCTGAAAACGCCGCCCAGCCGGGAAACGCTGCGGGCCCTGATCGCCCAGATGGCCGTTCCGGTCCGGGAGGTGATGCGGCGCAAGGAATCGACCTACGCCGACCTGGGGCTGGACAATCCGGCGCTGGGCGACGACGCGCTGATTGATGCGCTGCTGGCGCATCCGGTGTTGATCAACCGCCCCATCGTGGTCACCCCGCTGGGCACGCGCCTGTGCCGTCCGTCCGAGGCCGTGCTGGACATCTTGCCGCTGCCGCAGCGGGCAGCATTCGTGAAAGAGGACGGCCAGCCGGTTGTCGATACCCAGGGAGCGCGCGTTGCCGATCGCTGACCTGCCCCATATCGACCCGGCGCTGTTCGCCGTGCCCACGCTGGGGTTGTTGCAAGCCACCAAACCTGTCACCCACGCGCCGCGCATCCTGCTGCTCTACGGCTCGGTGCGTGAGCGCTCCTACAGCCGCCTGGTCAGCGAGGAGGGCGCGCGGCTGCTGCAGGCCATGGGCGCTGACACCCGCACCTTTGACCCGCACGGCCTGCCCCTGCCCGACGACGCGCCCGACACGCACCCTAAAGTGCAGGAGTTGCGGCAGCTGGCGCAATGGGCCGAAGGCATGGTCTGGACATCGCCCGAGCGTCATGGCGCCATGACCGGCATCATGAAGGCGCAAATCGACTGGATTCCGCTGACCGACGGCGCGGTGCGGCCCACCCAGGGCAAAACGCTGGCGGTGATGCAGGTGTCGGGCGGCTCCCAGTCGTTCAATGCCGTCAACCAGTTGCGCGTGCTGGGCCGCTGGATGCGCATGCTGACCATTCCCAACCAGTCGTCGGTGGCCAAGGCGTTCCTGGAGTTTGACGACGCGGGCCGGATGCGGCCATCGAGCTACTACGACCGGCTGGTCGATGTGATGGAAGAGCTTGTCAAGTTCAC
>JACMQR010000223.1 GCA_014376885.1 Polaromonas sp. | reverse complement strand
TGCACAGCGGCGATGTAGCTTTTCGACGGGTCCTTGCGCCGGATCGCCTCGACGATGCCATCGGTCGCGCTGAGCGCCTCGGCCTCGAACTCGGGCGACAGGTCCTTGATCGCCTGGTGGTGGATGCTGTTGACGCGCGCCCGCTCGACGCCCGGGTACAGGCGGGACAGCCGGGAGCCAGGCACGATGTCGACGCTGTGAAAATTCAGGTCGTAGGTGTCCGCGTCGCGGTGCGTGAACGAGTCCGGCACCTGGGTGGTGATGTCCTGGTAGAGCGTGCCGCCAAAGGCCACGTTGAGCAGCTGCAGGCCCCGGCAGACGCCGAACACCGGCTTGCCCAGCGCGGCAAAGGCGGCGACAAGGGCCAGGTCGTAGTCGTCGCGCACCCGGTCGCCGGGCCAGCGGTCGTCCAGCGGCGCCTCGCCGTAGCTGCCCGGCCAGACATCGGCGCCGCCGTGCAGCACCAGGCCGTCGAGCCACTGGGCGTAGTGGGCATAGGTGACGTCGCCGCGCTGGGTGCTGCCGGTCGGGCAGGGCACCATCACGACCATCGAGCCGGACGACATCAGCCAGTGCGCAATCGACTGCTCGACATACTGCAGCGTCTTGCCGGAAAACAGCGAACGCGCCGGGTCGGCATGGGAAAAGCAAGCGGAAAGTCCAATTTTCAGGCGGCTGGAGGCGGGCATGGCAAAAAGGGTGGTGAAAAGAAAAAAATCCGGGAGCGCCTGGGCTCAAGGCGCGCGGAGTCGAAGAAACAGGTGGTTTTTGGCGAACCGCCGGGCACCGATTTTTATCGCGTCCGGCTCAATGCCGTAAGACGCGAAACCGGCCTTCAGGTACAGCCGCTCGGCGCTGTGGTTGCCGCAGGTGACGGTCAGCACCAGCAGTTCGAGCTCGCTGGCGCGGGCCTGGGCCAGCAGCGCATCGAGCAGTGCGCCACCCAGGCCGCGCCCGGCCTGCTCGGGCGCGACGAACATGCCCAGCACGACAGCCTTGTGGCGGGTTTTCAGGCGTTGCTCCGGCGCCAAGCCGACACAGCCCACCAGCCGCCCGGCCGGCAACAGTGCATCGGGTGCGAACGCGCCCCAGAAGCAGGCGGGCGAGTCAGGCGCCAGGCGCTCTTGCGCCTGCGACAGCGGCTTGCCGGCTTCTTCCTCGTAGCTCGATGTGAAGGCTTCGGGATGGTCGCGAAAGGCCCGCAGGCGCACGGCGTGGTAGGCCGGCGCATCGCCCAGCGCCAGCCGGCGAATCAGCAGCTCAGAAGATCTTGGCATGGCGTTGGAGCATCGCGGTTTGTCTTTTTGGCCGGGTGGCCGCATCGGCCGTTCCCGACCCGGTGGGCGAAGTGTGCGCTTGAGCGGGCCTGGCGCCTGCAGGACAGAGGCGGGTTGTGGCCGCTTGTGGCGCCGCTGCCACGCTCGACTGGCATCATGCCATGCCCACGAAGCGCAGGGTCACCCGGGTGCCGGGCGACGCTGGATGGCCGGGCAGGTCGGCGTCTTCTATCGTGATCAATGCGCCGTGCTGCTGGGCGATCTCCAGCACGATGGCCAGCCCCAGGCCGGAGCCGTCGACATTCGTGCCCAGGGCGCGGTAGAAGGGCTGAAACACCAGCTCGCGCTCGGACTCCGGAATGCCCGGCCCCGAATCCTCGACGATCAGTACCCAGATGCCGGTGAACGGATCGACCAGCAGCCGCAGCGTCACCTGGCCATGGGCCGGGGTGTAGTTGATCGCGTTGTCCAGCAGGTTGCGCACCAGCTCGCCCAGCAGCGTGGCATTGCCTTGCAGGCTGGCTGCTTTTTCACCGGCGGCCGGGCCGTCATAGCCCAGGTCGATTCTTTTTTCCAGGGCGCGCGGCACCGAGTCGGCCATGATGTCGGAGGCGATTTTCGCCAGGTCCACCGGCTGCTTGGCCAGCGCCCGGCCCGCTGTTTCGGCGCGCGCCAGGGCCAGCAGCTGGTTGACGGTGTGGGTCGCGCGGATGCTGGCCTGGCCGATGTGCTTGAGCGACTTTTTAAGCTCTTCGGCATCGGTCTCGCGCTGCGCCAGGTCGGCCTGCATGCGCAGCCCGGCCAGCGGTGTCTTGAGCTGGTGCGCGGCATCGGCCAAAAAGCGCTTCTGGGTCGACAGCGACACCTTCAGCCGGCTCAGCAGGTCGTTGACCGAGTCGACCAGCGGCACGACCTCCTCGGGCACGTCAGTCTCGTCGAGCGGGCTCATATCGTCGGGCTTGCGGGCGCGGATGCGCCGCTCCAGCTGCGCCAGCGGCTTGATGCCGCGCACCAGCGCCAGCCACACCAAGAGCACCGCCAGCGGCAGGGTGACGAACTGCGGCACCATCGTGCCCTTGACGATTTCGGTGGCCAGCGTCTTGCGTTTTTCCAGGGTTTCGGCCACCTGCACCAGCACCGGCAGGCTGGCCGGCGCAGCGCCTTTCAAGTCCACCTTGATCCAGGTGTAGGCCACGCGCACCTCCTGGCCCAAAATGACGTCCTCGCGCAGCCGCACCTCGCCGTCGCCGGGCTTTTCTTCGTCGGGCGGCGCCGGCATGTCGTGCTCGCCGCCCAGAAATTCGCCGCGCGTTCCGATGACCTGGTAGTAGATCAGGTCGGTGTCGTCGGCGCGCAGGATTTCCCGCGCCGGCGCAGTCAGGCTGAACAGCACCTCGTTGTTCCGGACCACCAGCAGCTTGGCCAGCGCCTGCACGTTGAACTCCAGCGCCCGGTCAAACGGCTTGCCGGCGATGTTCTGCGCCACCAGCCAGGTCAGCGTCAGGCTGATCGGCCACAGCAGCAGCAGCGGTGTGAGCATCCAGTCCAAGATTTCGCCGAACAGGCTGCGCCGGTCGCGCTGAAAAAGCCTCATGGCCCCCACGCTCCCCACTGCGTGTGGTTCGCTGCCCCCCGAGGGGGCCACTGCGCCTGCGGCCCGGCGAAGCCGGTTCCGCGGCCCCGGCTGATTTGGAGCGCCCAGCACGACCGCTGGTTGGGCTGGCGAAAGCGGATCCGAGTGGCGCGCTGGGCATCGCGTTCCAAGCAGGGGCCGCGGGACTGGCTTTGCCAGACCGCAGGCGCAGTGGCCCCCCCGGGGGGCAGGGAGCTACACGCAGTGAGCGACCGTGGGGGCACCATCAGCTTGGGATTTTTTCCAGGCAATAGCCCAGGCCGCGCACGGTGGCGATGCGCACCGGGCCTTTTTCGATTTTCTTGCGCAGCCGGTGGATGTACACCTCGATGGCGTTGTTGCTGACCTCCTCGCCCCATTCGCACAGGCGCTCGACCAGCTGGTCCTTGCTGACCAGGCGGCCGACGCGCTGCAGCAGCACCTCCAGCAGGCCCAGCTCCCGGGCCGACAGCTCGATCATCTGGCCGTCGATGGTCGCCACCCGGCCGGCCTGGTCGTACACCAGCGGGCCGTGCTTGATGGTGCTGCTCGCGCCGCCCGTGCCCCGGCGCACCAGCGCGCGCACCCGGGCCTCCAACTCCTGCAGCGAGAACGGCTTGGCCATGTAGTCGTCGGCGCCGTAGTCCAGGCCCTTGACCCGTTCCTCGACGCTGTCGGCCGCTGTCAACACCAGCACCGGCAGGGTCGAGCCGCGGGCGCGCAGGCGCTTGAGCACTTCGAGGCCGTGCATGCGCGGCAGGCCCAGGTCCAGGATCAAGAGGTCGAATTCGGTGTTGGTCATCAAGGCCGCATCGGCCTCGGTGCCGCTGGCCACATGGTCGGCGGCGGCGCCCGAGGCGCGCAGGGTGCGCAGCAGGCCGTCGGCCAGCACCTGGTCGTCTTCGGCAATCAAGATACGCATGGGCTTGTCTCCAGAATTCGGCCGCATCGAGGCGTGCGGCAGCCAGACTGCCGATTGTCCGTGCGAATTCCCGTCAGCGGACCGGGGTAACTACCGCAGGGCACATAAAACGGTCCGGCCGCCAGCGCGCCGCTCGTCTTCAAGGGCTGGCATAGGCTTCCAGCCCCAGCGCCACCACAGTGGCCACATCGGTGCCCACCGCCTGGCGGAATTCGGCTTCGGCCTGGGCCACCGCGCTGCGAAACGCCGCCAGCCAGGCCAGCCCCGATGCGGTGAACAGCACGCGCCGGGCGCGCCGGTCGTGGGGGTCGGCCTCGCGCCGGACAATGCCCCAGGCTTCGCACTGGTCGACCAGCGCGCCCATGGCCTGCTTGCTCATGCCAGCGCTCAGCGCCAGCTCGCCCAGGCGCGAGCCGCCCACGGCCAGGTGCCGGGTGATGTGGATGTGCGCCGCGCCGACCTGGTCGCGCGCGGCCAGGTTGGACAGCGCCAGCGGCACGTCGATGCTGCCGGCCATCAGCAGCAGCACCCGCGCGTCAAACCGGCGCAGCGCCTCGCCCATCAGGCGGCCCAGATGCGTCAGCCGCCAGGCGGTGTCGTGCCGGGCATGGGCGCTTGAAAAAATGATTTCGTTCATCCGGCAATGCTACTTTATTAAGCATTATTTGGTCAGGCAAACTGACTAAAAACAGACTTGTTTTATGTGAATACTGCCTATAAAGTACTGTTCATGCACCCAGTACTGCACCGCAAGGGTAGGCTGAAACATCAATGAAAAGTGTGTGCAGTGCTTTTCATCCCATTGATTTTCAAGGATATTTTTCATGGACATACTGAACAAAGCACCCAATGGCCTGAACTCTGAAAAAGCCAAGGCGCTGGCCGCCGCGCTGGCCCAGATCGAAAAGCAGTTCGGCAAGGGCACCATCATGAAGCTGGGCGCCGGCGAGGTGATCGAGGACATCCAGGTGGTCTCCACCGGCTCGCTCGGCCTCGATATTGCCCTGGGTGTGGGCGGCCTGCCGCGCGGCCGGGTGGTCGAAATCTATGGCCCCGAGTCGTCGGGCAAGACCACGCTGACATTGCAGGTGATTGCCGAGATGCAGAAAATCGGCGGCACCTGCGCATTTGTCGATGCCGAGCATGCCCTGGACATCCAGTACGCGCAAAAGCTCGGCGTCAATTTGCAGGAGCTCTTGATCTCGCAGCCCGACACCGGCGAGCAGGCGCTTGAAATTGTCGATTCACT
>JACMQR010000222.1 GCA_014376885.1 Polaromonas sp. | reverse complement strand
GCCTGTGCGACCTGGATGGCGCGGCCGTGCGCCGGGCGGCCGGGGGGGTGAGGCAATGACAGCAACCGTATGGCTGTGGGACTGGGTGATCGGGCCGTTTGCCGAATTCGCCTTCATGCGCCGCGCGCTGGTGGCGACCCTGGCGCTGTCGGTCAGCGCCGCGCCGCTGGGCGTTTTTTTGACCTTGCGGCGCATGAGCCTGCTGGGCGATGCGCTCAGCCATGCGGTGCTGCCCGGCGTGGCCATTGGCTTCATGCTCAGCGGCCTGTCGCTCACTGCCATGGCGCTGGGCGGCGTGGCGGCCGGCATGGGGGTGGCGGCGCTGGCCGGGCTGGTGACGCGCTTTACCACGCTGAAAGAAGACGCCAGCCTGGCGGCCATCTACCTGGTGGCGCTGGCGCTGGGCGTGACCTTGATTTCCAGCCACGGCACGCAGCTCGACCTGCTGCACATCCTGTTCGGCAGCGCCCTGGGCGTTGACACGCCGGGCCTGCTGATGGTGGCCGGCGTGGCCAGCGCCAGCCTGCTGCTGCTGGCCGCCCTGTACCGGGGGCTGGTGCTGGAAAGCTTTGATCCGGTGTTCCTCAACGCCATCGGCCGGCGCGGCTGGCTCTGGCAGCAGGGTTTCTTGATGCTCGTGGTGCTCAACCTGGTGGCCGGCTTTCAGACGCTGGGCACGCTGATGGCGGTCGGGCTGATGATGCTGCCGGCGGTGTCGAGCCGGCTCTGGCACGACACGCTGCCGGCGCAGCTGCTCAATGCCAGCGGGCAGGCCATGCTGGCCAGCCTGGCCGGGCTGCTGCTGTCCTACCACTTCGACACGCCGTCGGGCCCGACCATCATCGGCTGCGCCGGTGCGCTGTATGCCGGCTCGCTGCTGGTTGCGCCGGGCGGCTGGCTGCCGCGCATTCTGGTGGTCCGCCACCGCATCGGGTGACGTCCGGGCGCGCTGGGGGTTCGCTTCAATTTTCCAAAAGGCATTGCATGACAACGGCACCGCACCAATTTTTCATGGCCGTGCTGGCCGCCGTCAGCGTGCTTTTCAGCCCTGCCCAGGCGGCCGACAAGGCGCCGGTGCCGCTTGCGGTCACGGCCAGCTTCAGCATCCTGGGCGACCTGGTGCGGGTGGTGGGCGGCGCGCGCGTCAGCGTCACCACGCTGGTCGGTCCCGGGGAGGACGCCCATGTGTTCGAGCCCCGGCCAGCAGACGCCCGGGCCATCGTGCAAAGCCGCTTGCTGGTCACCAACGGCCTGGGGTTCGAGCCCTGGGCGCAGCGCCTGATTCGCTCGGCCGGCTACAAGGGCGACACGGTGGTGGCGTCCCGGGGCATCAAGCCGCGCCTGATGGCCGGCGACAAGGGCCGCGACGAAACCGACCCGCATGCCTGGCAAAACCCGGTCAATGTCATGGGCTATGTGCGCAACATCGCGGACGGCCTGGCCAAGGTCGACCCGGCGGGCGCGGCCGACTACCAGGCCAATGCCGCCGCCTATGTCCGGGAGCTGCAAGCGCTGGACGCCGAAACCCGGGCTCAGTTTGCCGACATTCCAGCCGGCAAGCGCAAGGTCATCACCTCGCACGACGCCTTTGGCTACTTTGGCGCGCACTACCAGATCGAATTTCTGGCGCCCCAGGGCGTGTCCACCGACGCCGAGCCCAGCGCCCGGCAAATCGGCCTGCTGGTGCGCCAGATTCAGCGCGAAAAGACCAGGGCGGTGTTTTTTGAAAACATGGGCAGCCCGCGCCTGCTGGCCCAGCTGAGCCGGGATGCCGGCGTGACCGCCGGGCCGGCGCTGTTTGTCGACGCCTTGTCCGCACCCGGCGGTCCGGCCGGCTCCTACCTCATGCTGATCCGGCACAACGCACTGCAACTGGCCGCGGGCATGCGGCTGAACTGAGCGCGAATCGGGCCGTTCAGGGCGTCCGCTCAAAGCGCTCCGGCGAATTTTTTGCCAGGCCGGGACGGGTCACTTTTCCTCGCTGGCCCGGCTGGCGGAAGCCTCCAGGGAAGCGGGCAACGCAAGGCCTTCCGGCACCCGCGCCGCCTGGTCCAAAGCCGCGTCCAGCTCGTCGGTCAGCGCCATGGCGCCGGCCACGCTGAGGTGATGCGCATCCCGGTAAAGCGAAACGCCGTGCCGGATCAGCGCGCACTGCGGCGCGCACAGCCAGGGCAGCGGATCGACCAGTCGGAACAGCGCGCCGCCCTCGAATTCGCCGGCCACCGCTGTGAACGCCGCGCCGGCCAGCCGCTGCTGGTCGGCCGTCGAGCGCGCGAACCTGTGGCCGGTGGCGGCCTCCAGCGCCAGCGCGGCGGGAACGCTTTTGCCGTAGGCCGGCAACGGTCCGATCAGCACCACCGCGCGCTGGTGCTGCGCCAGCCACTGCAGCGTGGCGCGCAGGCCGGCCTCGGCAGCGGCCTGCCCGGTGAGGGCGCCGCCCGCCGGTGAGGCCGTCCGGAGCGGGCCGTCCGCACGAAAATAATTGCCCCAGTAGCCGGCCATGACCACGGTCGTGATTTCCGGGTGCGCCAGCAGATGCGCCTTGACCCGGGCCTGCGCCTCGCGGCAGTCGGCGCCGATCGAGCTGGCTGCCCCAAACACCGGCGCGCAGCCCGGGTAGGCCAGCAGCAGCGCCTGCACGCCGCGCCGGCCCAGCAACTCGTGCAGCGCCGGCGCATACGACACCAGGTGGCTGTCGCCCCAGAGCAGCATCTGCGGCCGGCCCGTGCCCGCCCCCAGCAGGCAGGCCGCCTGGGGCGCCAGGTCGCTGCAGCGGTCGTAGGGAATCACCGGCGCGCGGGCCTGGTCCAGCGCCACCACGGCAGGCGAAAAGCGCCCCGGAAATCCGCCCAGCGCCACCCCGATGCCGCAAAACAGGCCCGTGGCCAGCGCCAGCGCGGCGCCGGGCACCAGGGCCCGGCGCCGCAGCCCGCCCGGGCCGCGGCGCAGCGGCTGCTCGACAAAATGGTAAGACAAGCTGGCCAGCAGCATGGAGGCGGCCAGCAACCCGGCCATTGCAAACGGCGTGGGCGGCTCCATGCCGCTGGCATACTGCGCCAGCACAATCAACGGCCAGTGCCACAGGTACAGGGAGTACGAGATCAGGCCCACATACACCAGGGGCCGCCATTGCAGCAGCCGCCCGGCCCAGGTCGGGCCGCTGCTGCCCGCATGGATGACCAACGCGGCGCCCAGCACCGGCGCCAGCGCTGTCAGGCCGGGAAAGACGGTGGCGTCGCTGTACCCCCAGCAGGCCAGCAAGATAGCGGCCAGGCCGCCCGCAGACAGCGTGTTGCGCAGCAGGCGCGAGCCAATGGCCGGCAGCGCGCCATAGGCCAGCAACGCGCCGACCAGCAGCTCCCAGGCCCGAAACGGCGAGAGAAAATACACCGCCGTCCGGTTGCTCCTGACCACCAGCTCCGCGCCGGCCAGCGACACCAGCGCGCAAAGGAGCAGCACCCGGACCACCCGCCGGTGCCACAAGCGATGGCAAAGCAGCAAAAAAATCGGAAACAGCAGGTAGAACTGCTCCTCGACGGCCAGGGACCAGGTGTGCAGCAACGGGTCGAGCTTGCTTTCAGTGGCGTCGAAGTAGCTCGATTGCTGGTACCACAGCAGCAGGTTGGAGGCAAAGCCCAGCGTGGCCAGAGCGGCGCGCAGCGCCTGCAGGTAGTCGCTGGGCAGCAGCAGCCAGTAGCCGGCGGCAAGCGTGCCGGCCAGCACTGCGAACAGGGCCGGGAAGATGCGCCGCGCCCGCCGCTCGTAAAAGCGGGCAAAGCTAAAGCGCCCTTCCTCGATCTCGCGGCCGATGATGCGGGTGATCAGAAAGCCGGAAATCACGAAAAAAACGTCCACCCCGACAAAGCCGCCCGGCACCAGCGCCGGCGACAGGTGGTTGAGCACCACGGCCAGCACGGCCACGGCGCGCAGACCGTCAATGTCGGCTCGGTAGGGGTTGGGCGCCATAAAAAAGAGCTTTCCTGGAAAATGCGTGAACTGTTTGGTGTTGGCGGGCCCGCCAACGCGCTGGCCACCGGGCAAACGCCCGGAATCT
>JACMQR010000221.1 GCA_014376885.1 Polaromonas sp. | reverse complement strand
CACCTGCCAGCCGGCCTGGTGGCCGACCTGCGCTCGGACCATGCGGGCGAAACCGGCGCGGTGTGGATCTACCGGGGCATGTTGTGCGTGACGCGGGACGCTGCGGTGCGGACCTTTGCCACGCACCACCTGGCCACTGAAACGGCGCATCTGCAAAAAATGTCGGCCCTGCTGCCGCCGCTGCGCCGCAGCTGGCTGCTGGTGGGCTGGCGGGTGGCCGGCTTTGCCACCGGCGCCTTGCCAGCCCTTTTCGGCCGCCGTGCGGTGTTTGCCACCGTGGCGGCGGTCGAGTCGTTCGTCGTGAAGCACTACCAGCACCAGATCGACGCACTGGCCGGTCAAGGCGAACAGGACGCCTTGCGGCAGCTGCTCATCGACTGCCAGAGCGACGAGGCCAGCCACCGCGACGAAGCCCAGGCGCAACTCGCGCAGGCTCCCGGTGCGTTGCTGGGTGCCTGGTGCCGGGCGGTTGGCCAAGGCTCGGCGCTGGCGGTGACGCTGGCGCGCCGGCTCTGAACCCGGGACAGTGCATCCCATGGCCAAAAGAAATTCGCCCAACGACTTCAAGGCCGCCGACGACCTGAGCCGGCTGTCCGAGATCGTCGTCGACAAGCGCGGCGGCAAGCGGGCCAGCGCCCGGGGCGGCCGGCGCAACCGGCACTATGAAAAGCAGTTTCTGGACAATGCGGTCAAGACCGGGCTCTACCGCCAAAGCGACGACTGATGCCGCGCTCCGGGGGCCAGCGCGCAGCATGCCCTAGATCGCCAGCGGATCGACATCAATCGCCCAGCGCACCAGGCTTTTGAAGTCAGCCTCGCGGCGAGTTTCAAACAGCACCGGCTGCCAGGCCGCCAGGTAGACCTGCAAGGCCTTGCGCGAGGCGCTTTCGACCAGCATCTGGGCGCGCTCGACATCGGCCACGCGCTGGACCGTCATCGGCACCGCCGGATAGGCGGTGACCTGCGCCTGGCCGGGCAGCTGCCGGTCCTCGGCAGCCTGGGCGGCGGCGTTCAAAAAGCCCTGCGCGACCTCCTGAGTCTTGGCGTCGGCGCGCACCAGCGCCGAAAAGCCGAACGGCGCCAGACCGGCGGCCTGCCGTTCGGCGAGCTGCTGCGCGGCAAACGCCGGGTAGTCGTGCCGCTTGAGGGCTTCAAACAGCGGGTGGTCGGGGTGAAAGGTCTGCACCCACATTTCGCTAATACTGCTTTGCCGGGCATCGCGGCCGGCCCGGCCGGCGGCCTGCATCAAGAGGCTGAACAATCGCTCGGGCGCGCGAAAGTCGCTGGAAAACAGCGCGCTGTCGGTGTTCACCGCCGCCACCAGCGTGATACGCCGAAAGTCATGGCCCTTGGCGATCATCTGCGTGCCGACCAGCACATCGATGTCGCCGGCATGCACGCTGGCCAGCTGCGCTTCGAGCGCGCCCTTGAGCCGGGTGCTGTCGGCGTCGATGCGCGCAATGCGCACCGGGCCACCGCCCGGCCGGGTCACGCCGGCCAGCAGCTCGGCCAGGTGCTCTTCCAGCCGCTCGGTGCCGCGCCCGACCGGCGCGATGTCGATGTTGCCGCAGCCCGGGCAGGCGCGCGGCACCCGGTCGGTGAAGCCGCAGTGGTGGCAGCGCAGGGTGCGGTCGGCCTTGTGAAACACCCGGTAGGCGCTGCAATGCGGGCAGTCGCCTTTCCACTCGCAGTCGTGGCAGGCGAGCACCGGCGCATAGCCGCGCCGGTTCAAAAAAATCATCGACTGCTCGCCGCGTGCCACGCGCTGGCAAATGGCGGCCAGCAGCGGCGGGGCGATGACGCAGTTGCGCGGCTGGTGGTTCATGTCGATGCGCCGGACTGTGGGGAGTTTTCCGGCCACATCAGTCAATTCGGGGCGGCCTCCATCCCCGCCTTCCCGCAGGGGGAGAAGGCGTAATTCGGGTGCTGCAAAAACCGGCGCGGCACCCTCTTCAAGCAAGTTCCAGCCGCAGGACTGGCTTTGCCAGACTGCAGGCGGGGCGGCCCCCCCGGGGGGCAGTGAGCCACACGCAGTGGGCGAGCGTGGGGGCACGCTCTCTAGCGTGGGGGCACCAATTCGTTGGTCCATGTCCAGCCGCTGGTAGCGGCCCGTCAGCGTGGCCTGCCAGCTTTCCAGCGACGGCGTGGCCGAGCCCAGCAGCACCCGACAAGCGCCATGCAGCGGACCTTTGTCGCTGGTTTCCAGCCGGCCGCGGTACACCGCCAGGTCGCGCGCCGAGTAGCGCGCGCCTTCTTGCTGCTTGTAGCTTGGGTCATGCTCTTCATCGACCACCAGCAGGCGCAAATTGGGCATCGAGGCAAACACCGCCATGCGCGTGCCGAGCACCAGCCGGGCGCGCCCCGAATGCGCCGCCAGCCAGCTTTTAAGCCGCTGCGCCGGACTGAGGCCGCTGTGCAGCGGCACCACGCGTTCGCGGCCGAGGTGGGCAAAGCGCGCTTCAAAGCGCGATTGCAGCTGGGGCGTCAGGTTGATCTCGGGCACCATCACCAGCACCTGCGCGGCCGGGTCGTCGGCCAGCACCCGGGCGGCAGCGCGCAGGTACACCTCGGTCTTGCCGCTGCCGGTGGCGCCAAACAGCAGTGCAGGCCGCTGTTTTCCTGCACTTTCAGCATCAAATAGGGCTATAGCGCTTGCCTGCTGGTCACTTAATGCTATTAAATCTGCAGTATCGAGGGCGCCGCTGGTGTCGGCCACGGGCCGCTTGAGCCGGCGCGCCAGCTGCAGCATGCTCAGGTCGCGCAGCTGCGGCGGCAATGCCGCCAGGGCCACCTCGCCCAGCGAGCGCTGGTAATAGCCGGCGGTGAAGGCCACCAGCTGGCGCCAGGTGCTGGAAAGCGGCGCCAGAGCGTCCAGAACGCCGGCAATGTCACGAATGCTTTGCTCGGGCAGCTCGCCGCAGTCCGCCAGCCCGTCCCAGACCACGCCCAGCACTTCGCGCTTGCCAAACGGCACCCGCACCAGGGTGCCCGGGCCAAGCGGCGCAGCACTGCGGTAGGTGAGCGGCCCGGCAATCGCGCTGTGCGCCGGCGTGGCCACGACTATCTGCAGCCAGTGGTTCATAGAAAACGCCTAAAGCCACGCCAACCGTTGAAAGCACATCCAGGCCGCGCGCTAAGTCCTTGATTTTTCACTGTTTTAAAGTTGTCCCGATTTTCTGTGGATAACTTTGTTGATAGCTTGTTGCAAACAGCTCCAGAGCCTTGTAAATCAAGCACCTGATCAGAATGCCCGGCAAAAAGGCATTTGAAAGTTTCTATATGAATCAACAGCTTAGGTTTGCTATGGGTTTGATAGTGGCGGGTAAAAAAGAAGCTGGAGCTTGAATTGCCGTACCACAGGTTTTGTGCATAAGTCTGCTGGGATGCACTATTTTTTTGTGTTAAGGGCATGGCCACGGCGCGTTTGCCCGGCTGTTTGGCGACCAGCGCCGGCGGCGTCAGCCGGGTTGCTGGCGCGCGCTGCGCGACAGCGCATGCACCGCGTTCACCAGCACTTCGACGCTTTCAGGCGGCGTGAACTGGCTGATGCCATGGCCGAGGTTAAAGATCTGCGTCGGTCCGGCTTGCGTCGGGTCGGTGTGCGGTGCGCCGAAGCTGCCCAACACGGCAGCGACTTCGGCTTCGATCTGAGCCGGACCGGCAAACAGCACATTCGGGTCCAGGTTGCCCTGCAGGGCCTTGGCGTTCGGGCCGTTCTCGCCGACCAGCGCCCGGGCTTTGGCCAGGTTCACCGTCCAGTCCAGGCCGAGCACTTCGCAGTCGAGCTGCTTCATGGCTTCCAGCCACTGGCCGCCGCCCTTGGTGAACACCAGCCTGGGAATCTTCACGCCGCCGTGTTCGCGCTTGAGCTGGGCGAGCACCCGGGCGGTGTAGGCCAGGCTGAAGGTGCGAAAGGCCGCGTCGGCCAGCACGCCGCCCCAGCTGTCGAAAATCATCACCGCCTGGGCGCCGGCCTCGATCTGGGTGTTGAGGTACAGCGCCACCGCATCGGCATTGATCGCCAGCATCCGGTGCATCAGGTCCGGACGCTGGTACAGCATGGTTTTTACCAGCCGGTAGTCGCTGGACCCGGCGCCCTCGACCATGTAGCAGGCCAGCGTCCACGGGCTGCCCGAAAAGCCGATCAGCGGCACGCGGCCACCCAGCGCCTTGCGGATCGAGGTGACCGCGTCGAACACATAGCGCAGCTTGGCCATGTCGGGCACTTCGAGCCGGTTCACCGCCGCCTCGTCGCGCACTGGCGTGGCGAACTTCGGGCCTTCACCGAGCTGGAACGACAGGCCCAGGCCCATGGCGTCGGGCACCGTCAGGATGTCGCTGAACAAAATAGCGGCGTCCAGCGCAAAACGCTCCAGCGGCTGCAGCGTGACTTCGGTCGCGTAGTCAGTGTTGGTCGCCAGTCCCATGAAGCTGCCGGCCTTGGCGCGCGTCGCCTTGTACTCCGGCAGGTAGCGGCCGGCCTGGCGCATCAGCCAGACCGGGGTGTGGGAGGTGGCCTGGCGCAGGCAGGCGCGCAGAAAGGTGTCGTTCTGAAGGGGTGCAAACATGGCGCGATTGTCTCAGGTGTAGGGGTTAAGGGGGCTGGCTGAGCGGCCGGTTCGTGTTTACGATGGCAGGGTGGACTGGTTTTACCCGCAAAGGAAACGCACCATGCACAGCAGTGACCAGGAATATTTTCGCAGCTGCATCGCCCGGGAGCGCCAGCTGGCGCAACTGCTGGGCCACCAGCATATCGAGGAATGCTACGAGAGCGCCGGTACGCTCTGGGACAACGCCCGGGAGCTGCCGAAGTGGACGCGTGACTGGCGCGCCTGCGGCCCGTTGATGACCGAATACGGCATTGGCGTCAGCTATGGCGGCGCGCCGGGGCCGGCCAGCGGGGCGCGCATCGGCAGCACCACGGTGCAGTTTGCCGACCACCCGACGCGCGACCGGGCGGTGATGTACGGCGTCGTCAAGGAGCTGATCTTCCTGCTGGAGCATCGCAAGCTTGCCAAGCCAGGGCAGCCCTCCTAGCTGGTTTTTGCTCTTTTATTGATAGCTGACGGTGCTTGCCCCAATTGCACAAGAGCCTTCAAACGCTTGAAGTCGCATCCGGATGCCTGAGCAGCAGCCGCTCCAGCGCATTGAGCGTGTCATAAGACTCGGCAAAGTCGGCAAACAGCGCGGCGTTGTCGGGCGCTGCCGACTGGCCCTGCCAGCCGGCGCGAAACTGCTCGAAAATTTCTGCAAAGCATTTTTGCCCGTCGATCAGCCCCAAAATCTTGGCGCCGTACCGGCCGGGGTTGACTGTCAAGGAAACGCCGGAATGCTGGTGCGTCAGCCGAAAGGGCTGGCCCTTGCTGCCGCCAAAGACCTGGGCCGCGACCGCGCCGGTCAGCGGCTCGTGGTAGAAAAACGGAATGTAGGCGGCATCGCCGTAGGGCGCGGTGCAGGCCTCGCCGGGCGTGAGGTAAAGCGAATGGGTGATGAGGTTGCCGACCATCAGCTCGGCCATCTCGTACTGCCGGCGCAGCGGCAGCCCGCGCAGCTCGGCCGCCATGGCGGGCGGCTTGCCGCCGAGCACCATGTGCGGCAAGTAAGGTGCGCGGCCGCGCTGCACATCGCTGAAGCTCAGGTGCTTGCCGTGCTGCCCGCCCAGCCAGTCGAACAGTTCACCCACGCTGTACGAGCGGTCCTGCGAATGCAGCAGCAGGTCGTAAATGCCGGCGTCGCCCACCTTGTGGTCGTTGAACAGCGCTTCGCTGGCCTTGAACCAGTTGCTCGCCGGCAGGCTGCCCAGCAGGTCGCGGGTGTTGGCGATCTTGCGCGTGTCGTCCACCTCCTGGCCGGCACCGTTCTGGTTGGCCATGCGCATCAGCGACTGCATCTGGTACACGCCGGTGCGGCCGGTCGTGCCGTAGACCATCAGGCCGATGGCGCCGCCTTCTTTCAGTGCGCTCAGCAGCACCCGCAGCCCCAGGTCGGGGTCGGCCAGGTGGTGCAGCACGCCGCTGCAGTTGATGTAATCGAACTTGCCCAGCCCGAGCGCCGGCAGGCTCAGCAGCGAGTAATGCACCCAGGTGATGTTGGTGAGGCCGCGAATTTTGGCGCGTTCCTGCGCCAGCGCGATGCTGGCATCGCTCATGTCGAGATGGACGATTTCTGCATCCGTGCCGCGCAGCTGCTCGGCCAGAAAGATCGTCGCATCGCCGGTGCCGCCGCCGGCCACCAGCGCCCGGAAACCGCGTTGGAACGACTGCTTTCCGGCAAAGCAGTAGTGGTTGATCATCGGCAGGTCTTCCAGCCAGGTCAGCACCAGGCGCTTGTGGTCGTCCAGTGGGTTGCACGGCGGGTAGGGCATGGCTTCGTACTGGCTCTTGACCTTTGGGAGGTAGTTTTGGGGCATGGCGTGTGTTG
>JACMQR010000220.1 GCA_014376885.1 Polaromonas sp. | reverse complement strand
GCGTATGCATTCCTTGCCGCAGCACCCGCCAGCCCGCCATTCCCGGCAGCCGAGGTCACGGCCCGGCATCCAGTGTGGTTCTTTTTCACCTCGGGCACCACCGGCCGGCCAAAGGCGGCGGTGCTCACGCATGGGCAGATGGCCTTCGTCATCACCAACCACCTGGCCGACCTGCTGCCCGGATTGACCGAAAACCAGCCTTCTCTGGTGGTCGCGCCGCTGTCGCACGGTGCGGGCATCCATGCCTTTGTCAACGTGGCGCGGGGCGCGGCCAGCATCTTGCTGGCTGGCGAGAGCCTGGACTGCGCAGCGGCTTTCGCCGCGATTGAGCAGCATCGCGTGGCCAATATTTTCACCGTGCCGACCATCCTCAAGCGGCTGGCCGAAGACCCAGCCGCCGCCCGGTTTGACCGCAGCAGCCTGCGCCAGGTCATTTATGCCGGCGCCCCGATCAGCCGCGCCGACCAGTGCCGAGCGCTGGAGGTGCTGGGACCGGTGATCGTGCAGTACCTGGGGCTGGGCGAGGTGACGGGCAACATCACCGTGCTGCGCGCCGATGAGCATCTGGAGGCTGGCGGCGCGCTGCTGGGCACCTGCGGCACCGCCCGCACCGGCATGGAGGTCTTGGTGCTGGACGACAACTGCCAGCCGGTCGGGCCGGGCGAGCAGGGCGAAATCTGCACCCGCGGTCCGGCGGTCTTTGCCGGTTACTGGAACAACCCCGAGGCCAATGCGCAGGCGTTTCGTGGCGGCTGGTTTCACACCGGCGACCTGGGCACCATGGACGCACGCGGCTTTGTCACCGTCACAGGCCGCTCGTCCGACATGTATATCTCGGGCGGCTCCAACGTCTATCCGCGCGAGATCGAGGAAGCCCTGCGCCGCTTGCCCGACATTGCCGAGGCGGTGGTGTTCGGCATTCCCGATGCGCAGTGGGGCGAGGCTGGGGTGGCGGTGCTGGTGCCGCGCGAGCCGGGCCTAACCCTCGACCGGGACGCGGTGCTGGCCCACCTTCAGCCACTGCTGGCGCGCTACAAGTGGCCGCGCCACATTGAATTCTGGGCCTCCCTGCCGACCAGCGCCTACGGCAAGCTGGTCAAAAAAGACATCCGGGCGCTCTTCCTGCAGCGCCAGCAGGAGCCGCCCGCAGCCGCGCCACTTCAGGCCCCCCCGAAGGCTTGAAAATGCCGCGTTCATCAAGCCGCTGGCCGGCCGTCCCGTTCTGTGCCCGTCACTTCAGTCACTCCTGGCCGGCCTGTCCGTTCAGTTTTTTCACCGTTTCGTTCAGCCATCTTTAAATCAAACCGGAGACCCGACACCATGACCCTCAACCTGACCCGACGCAACCTGCTGGCCAGTGCCGGCGCCCTGGCCCTGCCTATCGGCGGCGCCTTTGCGCAGGCCAAGGCCGAGTTCACCCTCAAGTACGGCAACAACCTGCCGGTCAGCCACCCGATGAACATGCGGGCTACCGAGATGGCCACCAAGATCAATGCCGAGTCAAAGGGCCG
>JACMQR010000219.1 GCA_014376885.1 Polaromonas sp. | reverse complement strand
GCCCAGTGTGGATTTTCCGCAGCCCGACTCCCCCACCAAGCCGACCACCTCGCCGCGCTGCACGGACAGGTCTACCGCATCGACCGCATGGACGACCTCTTCCCGGGCATTGGCGCCCAGCAGGTTGGCGATGCGCGCAGCGGTGCCACGCGACTTGACAAAGCGCTTGCTGGCACCGTGCAGCGCCAGCAGTGGCTCGGATGCCGCCTTGGTTGGCGCCTTAGTTGACGGCTCCATCACAGGCACTCCGCGGGTTCGGCGACGGGATGAAAGCAGCGCAGGGCTCGGCTGTCAAACAACTGCAGCGCCGGCTGATCGGTGCAAACGGCGCTGGCCCGGTCGCAGCGCTCCCGAAAAGCGCAGCCGCTGGGCAAATTGAGCAGGGATGGCGTCATGCCGCGAATCTGGCGCAGTGGCTGGCCGCGCGGATTGCGCGACGGCGCCGAGGCGATCAGCCCATGGGTGTAGGGATGGCGCGGCCGCGCCAGCACCTCCTGCACGCTGCCGCTTTCGACGATTTTTCCGGCGTACATCACGCACACCGTGTCGGCCAGTCCGGCCACGACCGACAGGTCGTGCGTGATCCAGATCAGCGCCGTGCCCGATTCCCGGCAAAGCTTTTGCATCTCGTACAGGATCTGGCCCTGGATCGTCACGTCGAGCGCGGTGGTCGGCTCGTCGCAAATGATCAGGTCAGGCTTGTTCAGCAAGGCGATGGCAATGGCAACGCGCTGGCGCATGCCGCCCGAGAACTGGTGCGGATAGGCCAGCAGGCGCTCGTCGGGCGAAGCGATGCCGACCCGGGCCAGCGCATCGCGCGCCATGGCCCGGGCCGCATCCTTGCCGACATCGTGGTGTGCCAACACTGCCTCGATCATCTGGGTGTCGATGCGCAACACCGGATTGAGCGTCATCATCGGGTCCTGAAAAATCATCGCGATGCGATTGCCGCGCACCTGACGCATGTCCTCGGACGACAGGCCGCGCAGCTCGCGGCCCTGCAGCAGGATGCTGCCGCCGACCACCTGGCCCGGGCTGTCGATCAGGCCCATGACCGAATACCCGGTCATGGACTTGCCGGAGCCGGACTCGCCGACCAGCCCCATGATCTGGCCCGGCAGCACGGAAAACGACACATCGTCAACCGCCTTGACGGTGCCGGCGCGCGTGCTGAAATGGGTCTGGAGGTGCGACACGCTGAGTGTGGGCACCAGGGCCTGGGCCGCGATGGAGGGGTTCGGGTCCGTCATGGGTTTTTACTGCGTCTGCAGCCTCGGGTTGAGCACGTCGCGCAGCTGGTCGGCCACCAGGTTGATGGCCACCACCGTCAGCAGCAGGGCAATGCCGGGAAAAAAACTGATCCAGTACTTACCGGACAGGAGGTACTGAAAGCCGTTGGCAATCAGCAGGCCCAGCGACGGCTCGGTCACCGGCAGGCCAAGGCCGAGAAAAGACAAGGTGGCCTCCAGCGAGATGGCCGAGGCCACCTGCAGGGCGGCAATCACGATCAGCGGCGGCAGGCAGTTGGGCAGCAGGTGCCGAAGCATGATCCGGGCGGGCGACAGACCCAGCGCGGTGGCCGCCTC
>JACMQR010000218.1 GCA_014376885.1 Polaromonas sp. | reverse complement strand
TGGTCGGTGTGCGCAGCGCCATGGCGATGTCGCTGGTGATCAGGTCGCCGGCGATCGGAATCACGGCGGTGTGCCGGATGGCGCCGCCGGTGAAGATCGCCACGTCGGTGGTGCCGGCGCCGATATCGACCAGCGCCACGCCAAGCTCCTGCTCGTCCTGGGTGAGCACCGACAGGCTGGAGGCCAGCGGATTGAGCATCAGCTGGTCGACATCCAGGCCGCAGCGGCGCACGCACTTGATGATGTTTTCAGCCGCGCTTTGGGCGCCGGTGACAATATGCACCTTGGCCTCCAGGCGCAGCCCGCTCATGCCGATGGGCTCGCGCACATCCTGGCCGTCGATCACAAATTCCTGCGGCTCGACCAGCAGCAGCCGCTGGTCGGTCGAGATGTTGATGGCCTTGGCGGTTTCAATGACGCGCGTCACATCAGCCTGGGTCACTTCCTTGTCCCGGACCGCCACCATGCCGCTCGAATTGATGCCGCGAATGTGGCTGCCGGTGATGCCGGTAAAGACGCGGCCAATCTTGCAGTCGGCCATCAGTTCGGCCTCTTTGAGCGCCTGCTGGATGCTGTGCACGGTGGCGTCGATGTTCACCACCACGCCGCGCTTGAGGCCCTGGCTGGCGGCCAGCCCCAGGCCGGCCAGCTTGAGCTCGCCGCCGGGCATGACTTCGGCCACGACCACCATGATCTTGCTGGTTCCGATGTCCAGCCCCACCACCAGGTCTTTGTATTCTTTGGCCATTTGATTTGTCTACCTTTTCTTTTTCTTGTCGTCTTTGTCCGCCAGATCGCCGGTGGTGACGCCCCTGAGCCTGAGCGCATAACCGCTGGCGTAGCGCAGGTCGGCCGACTCCACATCGCGCCCGAAGCGGGACGACACCTGCACCGCCGTGTCGATAAAGCGCTGCGCGCGCGCCTGCACCAGGGCCATCGACCCGTCCCCGAGTTCAATCACCGCGCCGGTGTCCAGCTGCGCCCGCCAGCTGCCCAGCTCGCTCAGCTCGAGCTGCTCGATCACCGCATCCATCTTTTCAAACAGCGGCAGCAATTCCTGGTAGGCCTGCAGCACCTGGGGAGCCTGGCCTTTGGGTCCGGCCAGCCAGGGCAGTTCCTGGTTTTCGACATCCCCCGGATTGGCCTCGAACACCTCGCCCTGGGTGTTGACCAGCCGGGCCTGGCTTTCTGGCCCCCAGTACGCCGCTGCCTTGTGCTCGTGCAGCACCACCTTCAGGCGATTGGGGAATTCGCGCTGCACCACGGCCCGCCGGACCCAGGGCACGGACTCGAAAGCGTCGCGGGTCGAGTCCAGGTTGACGGTCAGGAAGTTGCCGGACAGCCGGGGCGCCACGTTGGCGCGCAGCGTGGCGCTGTTGTTGTGCCGCAGGTCGCCGCCCACCCGGATGGCTTTCAGGTCAAACACCGGCTGGCGAACCAGCCAGGTCAGGCACAACGCCAGCGCCATCGCGACAAACAGCAGGCTGAGCAACACCGACACGGTGTTCATCAGCCGGACGTCCGGCGGCAGGGCCACTGGCAAGGGCATGGCGCGGTTCATCATGCGGCGGCGCTCTGGGGCGGCTGGTCAAGCGCTGCTGTCTTGAGGATTTCCAGGCACAGCATTTCATATGAAATGCCCGCGGCCCGCGCGGACATCGGCACCAAGGAGTGGCTGGTCATGCCGGGCGAGGTGTTGATCTCCAGCAGGAAGGGCTGGCGCGTGGCCTGGTCGATCATCACATCGGCGCGCGCCCAGCCCCGGCAGCCGAGCAGGCCAAAGGCCTGCAGCACGAGCTGCTGGATGGCCTGCTCCTCGCCGGCCGGCAGGCCGCAGGGCACCAGATACTGGGTGGTGTCGGTGAAGTATTTGTTCTGGTAGTCGTAATTGCCTTCGGGCGCGACGATGCGGATGACCGGCAGCGCACGCGCCTGGGTGCCGCTGCCCAGCACCGGGCAGGTCACCTCGTCGCCCTTGACAAACTGCTCGCACAGGATGTCGGCATCCATTTTTTCAGCCAGCGCCACCGCTTGCGCCAGGCCGGCCCGGCGCGTCACCTTGGTCAAACCCAACGACGAGCCTTCGCGCGCGGGCTTGACGATCAAGGGCAGACCCAGCGCATCGGCAAGCGCGTCGATGTCTGCCGGGCCGTAGCCGCCCCGGCGCAGCAGCACATGGCCCGGCGTGGGCAGGTTTTCAGAGCGCAGCAGCCGCTTGGTCATGGCCTTGTCGATGGCCATGCTCGACGCCATGACGCCTGAGCCGGTGTAGGGAATGCCCAGCAATTCCAGCGCGCCCTGCACCGTGCCGTCTTCGCCGAAGCGGCCATGCAGCGCAATGAAGCAGCGGGCAAAACCCTCTTTCCTCAAGTCGCCCAGATCACGTTCGGCCGGGTCGAAAGCCTGGGCGTCAATGCCCTGCGAGCGCAGCGCTTCCAGCACGCCCTGCCCCGACATCAGCGAGATGTCGCGCTCGGCCGAGCGTCCGCCCATGAGGACCGCTACCTTGCCAAAACCGCAATCCTTGGGGCTCATGTGCACTGACCCTCCAGTTCCGGTAGTTCCTGGACCTGCAGCAGGTCAACCACCTTGGCCGGCACCTGGCCGATCGACCCCGCGCCCATGCACATGACGATGTCGCCGGCCCTTGCCAAGCTGGCGATGGCCTGCGGCATGTCCTGGATGCTGTCGACAAACACCGGCTCGAGCCGGCCGGCGATGCGCAGCGCGCGCGCCAGCGAACGGCCGTCGGCCGCGACGATCGGCGACTCGCCGGCGGCATAGACCTCGGCCAGCAGGACCGCATCGGCATGGCTGCTGATGACCTTGACAAAATCTTCAAAGCAGTCACGGGTTCGGGTGTAGCGGTGCGGCTGAAAGGCCAGCACCAGCCGGCGCCCGGGAAACGCGCCGCGCGCCGCCGCCAAGGTAGCTGCCAGCTCGACCGGATGGTGGCCATAGTCTTCAATCAGCGTGAACCGGCCGCCGGCTTTTGCCGCCAGCTCGCCATAGCTCTGGAACCGCCGGCCGACGCCGGCAAAGCCCAGCAGCGCCTTTTGCACCGCCGCGTCGGAAATGTTGAGCTCCACCGCCACCGCGATCGCCGCC
>JACMQR010000217.1 GCA_014376885.1 Polaromonas sp. | reverse complement strand
TCGCGTTCGCCGCTCTTGCTGGCGATGGGCAACGTTCGATGCATTCAGCAGATGAAACACATTGAGTCAGCGAGCGCATGAGACGAAATGACCTGAAGTTCAAAACCGGAGCGCGAGCCGCACCCCATCAGCCTGCGGGGTACATGGTTGTTCAGTCGTTGGCGGCCTCCCAGTCCGGCTTACGGCGTACAGCCTCGCAGCATAAATTTACTTGTAGTCGCTATCCTAACAAAAACTAACAAATAGCGGATCAGGCTGAAGGAATTTACTGTTTTTTTCATCAATATTTTTCAACAAATCAAGAAAAATTTGCTTTAAAAAAGCCAAAAGACTGATTTTTTTGATATTTTCAGCAAATTTGCCGAAAAAATAAAAGCAATCCCATGCTGGGATGCCCTGATCAAAAACTGTGGATTGATCGATTTACAAAAAGCAACACTTGATCCACAGGAATCGGTTAATTATTTTTTTCGGTGACCAGCACCTTGTCGATCCGCTTGCCATCGAGGTCGACGATTTCAAAGTGCCAGCCAGCGCAGGCAATGCGTTCGCCGGTGGACGGCAGGTGGCCGGAAACTGACTGCAGCAGGCCGGCCACGGTGTTGTAGCGGCCGCGCTCCTCGCCCGGCAGGTCCTTGATGTCGAGCCGGGCCTTGAGCTCTGACACCGGCATGAGCCCGTCGATCAGCCAGCTGCCATCGTCGCGCTGGGTGGCCCAGGCGTCCTGGGTGGTGCCGGTCTGCAGCTCGCCGGTGATGGCTTCCAGCATGTCCATCGGCGTCATCAGCCCCTGCACCACGCCATATTCGTCGACCACCAGCAGGATGCGCGTCGAGCGGGCGCGGAACTGCTCGAGCAGCTCCATGCCGGTCAGCGTTTCCGGAACGAACATGGCCGGTACTGCATAAGGACCAATCCGGTCATCCAGCGTCGGAGCCGAACCGGACGCCGCGCCAGCGCCTGCGGCCTGGATCGCGCTGCGCAGGGCCAGCAGTTTGGCCACATTGACCACGCCCACGACATCGTCCAGGCTGCCCCGGCAGACCGGGTACCAGGAATGGCCGGTGGCCCCGGCCTTGTCGATGGCCTGGGCCAGGGTGTCGGCAGCGTCAAGCCACTCGATGCTGGCGCGCGGCAGCATCATCGATGTCAGCTCCCGGTCATCGAGCAAGAACACGTTTTGCACCATCTGGTGCTCATGCGCCTCGATCAGGCCGGCGTCCACGCCCTCGACCAGGCTGGCGGCGATTTCTTCTTCGGTCACGGCCCGGTTCGCGCTGTTGTCGACCTGGACCAGCTTGAGCACCGCCTGGGTGCTGACCGACAGCAGCCAGACAAAGGGCTTGGCGCCAGCGGCCACCCACATCATCGGCCGGGATACCAGGCGAGCCACCGTTTCAGGATAAAGCTGGCCGATGCGCTTGGGCACCAGCTCGCCGAACACGATGGTCACGTAGGTGATGGTCACCACCACGATGGCCGTGGCCGAAATGTCCGCCACCCGCAGCGTGGCGCCAAAGCCCTGCAGCCAGCGGGACACGCCGTCGCTGAACGCCGCTTCGCCCAGGATGCCGTTGAGCATGCCGATCGAGGTGATGCCGACCTGCACCGACGACAAAAACTGGGTCGGGTTGCCAAGCAGCTTCAAGGCCGCCTCGGAGCCCTTGTCGCCGGCCTCGGCCATGGCGCTCAAGCGCGCCTTGCGGCTCGAAGCCAGGGCCAGTTCGGACATGGAAAAAACGCCGTTGAGCAGCGTCAGGAAAAGAATGAGCAAGAAATCCATGGATCCGGAGGCAGAATGAACAGCATGTCACTTTACTGTATCGGCGACCTGCAGGGCTGCAACGCAGCGTTGCAGGCGCTGCTGGAAAAAATAGACTTTTCGCCAAGCCGCGACACCGTGTACCTGCTGGGCGACCTGGTCAACCGGGGGCCGGACTCGCTGGGCACCCTGCGCTGCCTGGCAGCGCTGGGCGATTCGGCGCAGTGCCTGCTGGGCAACCATGACCTGCATCTGCTGGCGGTGTGGCAAGGGGTTCGCCAGCCGGGCCGGCGCGACACGCTGGACGCGCTGCTGCAGGCGCCGGACCGGGACGCATTGCTTGACTGGCTGCGCCACCGCGCCCTGGCCATTTACCGCCACGGCTGGCTGATGGTGCATGCCGGCGTGCTGCCGCAATGGAGCGTGGCCGACACCCTGGCACTGGCCGGCGAGGTGGAGTCAGTTCTGCGCGGCGCCGGGCTGAAGGATTTTTTGCAGGGCATGTATGGCAATGCACCCTGCCAGTGGGACCCTGCCCTGCAGGGCGCGGACCGGCTGCGGGTGGTCGTCAATGCCCTGACCCGGCTGCGCTTTTGCAGCGCGCAGGGCGCGATGGAATTTGCCAGCAATGAAGGCGCCGGCAGCGCCCCACCGGGCTACCTGCCGTGGTTTGAGGTGCCGGGCCGGGCCAGCCAGGCGGTGCCCATCGCGTTTGGCCACTGGTCGACCCTGGCCTCTGGCGGCCACCGCCCCGGCCTGCGCAGCAACACCTTGCCGCTGGACACCGGCTGCGTCTGGGGCGGCTGCCTGACAGCGGCGCGGCTGGACCCGGTGGGCGGTGGCTTTGAGCTGGTCCAGGTGGACTGCGCGCAGGCCCAAACGCCCGGCAGGCTGACAGGCGGCACCGCGCCGCGCCCGGCAAACTCAGCCCGCCCGGCCCGCTGAACCGGTGTGCAGCCCGGCCAGGGCAGCCTCATCAGCCCAGGCGCGCGCCATGCTGGCAGCCAGCAGCAGCACGCCGGACGAGAAATAAATCCACATCAAGATCACCACCAGCGAGCCGGCCGCGCCGTAGGCCGACACGACCGCGGCGGTGGACAGGTAATACGCCATCAGGTACTTGCCGACCTGGAACAAAACAGCGCCGGCCACCGCGCCCCTGACCAGAAAACGCAGCGCCGGCTTGGGGCCGGAGCTCAGCCGCATCAGGCCCAGGAACAGCGCCACGCAAAAGGCGATGGACACCACCTCGTTGAGCACCCAGACTACTTTTTCCAGCGGCAGGTAGGTGCCCGCCCAGAGCGACAGCAGGTTGGTGAAGGTCGACACCGCCAGCGACACCAGCAGCAAAAATCCCAGGGCCAGGATGTAGCCGACGCCGCGCAGGCGCAGGGAAGCGCTGTACCACCATTTTTGCTTGGGCGTTTCGCCGCTGCCCTGGCGCCAGAGCCGCTCGAAGGCATTTTGCAATTCTGAAAAAACGCCGGTGGCGCCGGAGAGCAGCAGCCCGAAGGCGAACAGCGACGCGGTGATGCCTTCGGAGGGTGTTTTGGCGCTGGTCATGGCCTGCTGCACCAGCTGGGCGCCCTGCTCGCCGATGACGCTGCCGATCTGGGCAATCAGGCTGCTTTCGACAAAGCTGCGGTCCAGCCACCAGCCCATCACCGCCACCAGCAGCACCAGCAGGGGGGCCAGGCTCAAGATGCCGTAGAACGACATCGCCGCACTCATGCGCATGCCGTC
>JACMQR010000216.1 GCA_014376885.1 Polaromonas sp. | reverse complement strand
CTGCCCGTGATGAACAAGGGTGCGGTTGAACGCGCCATCGAGTTCGGCCTGGCTGTGGGCGCGCACATTGCCGAGAAAAGCATCTTTGCGCGCAAGAATTATTTCTACCCCGACCTGCCCAAGGGCTACCAGATCAGCCAGTTTGAGATCCCTGTGGTGCAAGGCGGCGCCGTGGAATTCTTTCTGGGCGACGAGAAAAAGTCCGTTCGCCTGGTGCGCGCCCACCTCGGAGAAGACGCGGGCAAATCACTGCACGAAGACTTCATTGGCCAAAGCGGCATCGACCTGAACCGCGCCGGCACGCCCTTGCTGGAGATCGTGACCGAGCCCGACATGCGCTCGTCGGGCGAAGCCGTGGCCTATGCCAAGGAACTGCACAAGATCGTGACCTGGATCGGCATCTGCGACGGCAACATGCAGGAGGGCTCGTTCCGCTGCGACGCCAACGTCTCGGTGCGCCAGCCGGGCGGCGAGTTGGGCACGCGGCGCGAGATCAAGAACCTCAACAGCTTCAAGTTCATGCAGCAGGCCATTGACTTTGAAATTCGCTGGCAGATCGGGCAGATCGAGGACGGCCATGCCATCCAGCAGGCAACCGTTCTGTTCGACCCGGACACCGGCGAGACGCGCGCGATGCGCAGCAAGGAAGACGCGGCCGACTACCGATATTTTCCAGACCCGGACCTGCCGCCGCTGGTGATCGGCCGCGACTGGGTGGAAAAAACCCGCTCGGAAATGTCGGAATTGCCGCGCGTCATGGCCGCGCGCTTTGTGGCCGACTACGGCTTGAGCGACTACGACGCCGGCCAGCTGACGCAAAGCAAGGCCACGGCAGCGTATTTCGAGGCGGTGGCAAGCGCCAGCCAAAGCCCCAAGCTGGCGAGCAACTGGGTGATGGGCGAGCTGGCCCGGCGCCTCAATGCCGAGGAAAAATCGCTGGACGACTCGGCCGTCAGCCCGGCCCAGCTGGCCCAGCTGATCATTCGCATCGCCGACGGCACAGTTTCGAACAATGCCGCGCGACAGGTGTTCGACGCCTTGTGGAACGGCGACGGCGACGGCGTCGATGCGCTGATCGAGGCCAAGGGCCTCAGGCAGATGAACGACACCGGCGAGCTGGAAAAAATCATCGATGCGGTGCTGGCGGCCAATACCAAGAATGTTGAGGAAGTGCGCGCCGGCAACAGCAAAGCGTTCAACGCCCTGGTGGGCCAGGCCATGAAGGCGACCCAGGGCAAGGCCAATCCGGCGCAGGTCAATGACCTGCTGAAGAAAAAGCTGGCCTGAAGGGCCGCCTGCAGGCCGCCTTGACCTCTGGCTGCTCTACAAAAAATAGCAGTCAGCACCCGCGGCGGCTGCACCAGCCGCTGATTTAACCTAAAAAATCAGTTTCTGGCGGCCTTCGGGCCGCCAGGGCTGACGGGCTCAGGCGGTTGCCCCAGAACCCACAGCCGCCTGAGCTTGGCAAGCTCCTCGTCAAAGCGCCGGTTGACACGCTTTTTTTCCTCGTCCTGCTCGCTGATGAACTTTTGCTGCGCCAGGGCGCTGCTGCTGTTTTCCTCCAGCCGGCGTTTTAATGAAGCCGGCGTTCGGGACAGGTCCTTGGCATAGAACTCCAGCTCGCCGGCCAGCGCCAGGCGCTGCTCGGCCAGCTCGCTTTTTCGCTTGCCGGAGGCCTGGATCACCTGGTCGATCTGCTGCAGCGCTGCGGCCCGCTCTTGGTCATGCACGGCGGGCGCCGGATAGCGCAGCAGCAGAGCCTTGTCGCGGCGCCGGTCTTCTGCCTCGCGGGCGCGGACCTCGGCCGCCTGCTTGGTTTTTTCATCCAGCGCGGCCTGCTCGTGTGCGGTGAGCGACGGCGCATGCTGGCGCTTGAGCAGGCCCGTGCTGGACAGCTCGCGCTGCATGCGGTCGGTGCATTCGGCAATCGGCCGGTCGGCCGTGAGGGTGCGGCCGCTTGCATCCACACAGGAATAGATGCCCGGCTGCGCCGCCGCGCTGGCCAGCACCGCCAAAGCGGCGGCGCCCAGGAACAGTGATGAAAGCAGGCGCAAGTTGTTTCCTCAGTTCACGCCATAGCGGTCGCGGTAGGCCAGAACAGCGTGGTAGTGGTCCTGCAACCCGGGCGCATCGGCGGCTTTTTCGGCTTTTTCGCCTGCTGCGCCGGCGCCGTGCCGCTGAAGATAGTCCAGCAAGTCGCTCAGGCGCGCAATCGCGCACACCGGCAAACCGAGCTGGCCGGTGACATACTGCACCGCGCTGTGTGCGACATCGACACCGTTTTCAGTGGCTTTTTCCTGCCGGTCCAGCGCAATCACCACCGCATGCGGCGTGGCGCCGGCGGCCTGGATCAGGGCGATCGACTCGCGCACGGCAGTGCCGGCCGACATCACGTCATCGACGATCAGCACCCGGCCCTGCAGCGGGGCGCCGACGATCGTGCCGCCCTCGCCATGGTCCTTGGCTTCCTTGCGGTTGTAGGCAAACGGCAGGTTGCGCCCGAGCCGGGCCAGCTCGATGGCCACACCAGCGGCCAGCGGAATGCCCTTGTAGGCCGGGCCGAAGATCATGTCAAAGCTCAAACCGCTGCGCGCCTCTTCGGCCAGCAGCGCGCGCGCATAGAATTGCGCCAGGCGGCCGAGCTTGGCACCATCGTCAAACAGGCCGGCGTTGAAAAAGTACGGGCTCATGCGGCCGGCCTTGGTCTTGAACTGGCCAAAGCGCAGCACTTTGGACTCGACTGCAAACTGCACGAATTCCTGGGCCAGGCGGCTGTCGGCAGGCGCTGCCGGGTCGTAAAAAGCAGCTTGCCCGGTTGTTGTCGTATGCATTGAAAGTTCCATGTTCAAAATCACCAGTCTTAACCTCAACGGCATCCGTTCCGCCGCCACCAAGGGCCTGCAGGAATGGGTGGCCCAGTCGATGCCCGATTGTATTTGCGTGCAGGAACTCAAGGCCCAGTCGGCCGACCTGAGCGGGCGGCTTGAAGAGCTTGCCGGGCGCAAGGGCTACTTTCACTTTGCCGAGAAAAAAGGCTACTCGGGCGTCGGCATCTACACCCGCCACGAGCCCAGCGAGGTGATTGTCGGCTATGGCTCGGCCGAGTTTGATCTGGAGGGCCGCTATGTCGAGCTGCGCTTTGACCGCCCCGGCCGCGCGCGCAGCCCGAAGCTGTCGATCATCAGCTGCTATTTTCCGAGCGGCTCGTCAGGCGAGGAGCGGCAGGCGGCCAAGTTCCGCTTTCTGGCCGAGCTGCAACCGCATCTGGCGGCCGTCAGGCGCTGCGACGGCACCCCGCGCGAGTTCGTGCTGTGCGGCGACATCAATATCGCGCACCAGGAGATCGACCTGAAGAACTTCAAGGGCAATCAAAAGAACAGCGGCTTTTTGCCCGAAGAGCGCGCCTGGATGACCGATTTATTGGCCCCCACGCTCCCTACTCCGTATGGTTCGCTGCCCTTGCAGGGCGCCACGCCACCGGAGGCGGCGCATCTGCAGGCTGTCCAAGCCCGCGCAGGCGGGCTCGGAGCCGCAGCCTTCAGCCCCGAGGGGGCCGCTGCGCCTGCTTTTGACAGCCCGGAAAAGAGCGGCGGACTGGTCGATGTGTACCGCCGGCTGCATCCCGACACCACCGGCGACGCCTACACCTGGTGGAGCAACCGGGGCCAGGCGTATGCCAAGAATGTCGGCTGGCGGCTGGACTACCACCTGGCCACGCCGGCTTTCGGCGCGACGGCCCGTTCGGCAGCGATCCACAAGGCGCAGCGCTTTAGCGACCATGCGCCCCTGACGATTGTTTACGACTGGCTGGCGTGATGGCCGGGCGGCGTGGGGCTGGCCGCATCGGCGGACCGGGT
>JACMQR010000215.1 GCA_014376885.1 Polaromonas sp. | reverse complement strand
TTTCCCCGACCAGCCGCTGCGACACCACCTCGACCTCCTCGCTGAAGGTGGGCGCGGCAAAGCCCTGGCCCCAGACTTCCTTGTGCAGCGTGTCCACCAGGTCGGCGCGGCGGTACTCGGGCGCCAGCGGGCCGTCGGTTTCCAGGCAGCGCGTCAAGGTGGCGGCGTCCAGCCATTCCCGTGCGACCTGCTGCAGGCCGTGCTCGAAAAGCTCGAAGTTTTCCTCGGCAATGGTGCAGCCGGCGGCCATGGCGTGGCCGCCAAAGCGCAGCAGCACGCCCGGATGGCGCTTGGCCACCAGGTCGAGCGCGTCGCGCAGGTGAAAGCCCGGAATCGAGCGGCCCGAGCCTTTGAGTTCGTGCTCCTTGCCTGGCGCCTGGCTGGGGGCAAACACGAAGGTCGGCCGGTGTGCCCGGTCCTTGATGCGCGAGGCGACGATGCCGACGACGCCTTCATGAAAATCCGGCTCGAAAATCGCAATCGCCGGCGGCGGCTCTTCGTTGTCGTCGATCATCGCGTCGGCCGCCAGCTGGGCCTGCTCGCGCATGCCGGACTCGATGCTGCGCCGCTCGCGGTTGATGCCGTCGAGCATCTGCGCCAGTTCGCTGGCGCGCGCCGCATCGTCGGTCATCAAGCATTCGATGCCCAGCGTCATGTCGGCCAGCCGACCGGCCGCATTGATGCGCGGGCCGAGGGCAAAGCCAAAGTCAAAGGTCGTTGCCACCGGCGCCTGGCGGCCCGCCGCCTTGAACAAAGCGGCAATGCCGGCGGGCAGCGCGCCGGCCCGGATGCGTTTCAAGCCCTGGGCCACCAGGCGGCGGTTGTTGGCGTCCAGCCGGACGACGTCGGCCACCGTGCCCAGGGCCACCAGGGGCAGCAGGGTGTCGAGCTTGGGCTGGCTGGCCGCATCGAACACGCCGCGCTGGCGCAACTCGGCCCGCAGGGCCAGAAGCACATAGAACATCACGCCGACGCCGGCAATCGCCTTGCTTTCAAAGGCGCAGCCGGGCTGGTTGGGGTTGACGATGACATCGGCGTCGGGCAGCTTGATCTCGTCATTGAACAGCGCGGGCAGGTGGTGGTCGGTCACCAGCACCTGCATGCCCAGCGCCCGGGCCCGGGCCACGCCGTCGAGGCTGGCAATGCCGTTGTCCACCGTGACCAGCAGATCGGCGCCGGTGGCCTTGACGCGCTCGGCAATCGGCGCGGTCAGGCCGTAGCCGTCCACGATCCGGTCGGGCACCAGGTAGCTGATGCGCGTTGCACCCAGCATGGCCAGGCCGCGCAGCGCCACCGCGCAGGCGGTGGCGCCGTCGCAGTCGTAGTCGGCAACCACGCAGATGCGTTTGCCGGCGGCCAGCGCATCGGCCAGCAGGATGGCGGCCTGCGGCGCGCCCGTGAGCGAGGACGGCGGCAACAGTTTGGCCAGCCCCTCGTCCAGCTCGCTGGGCGCCTGGATGCCGCGCGCCGCATACAGCTGGGCCAGCAAGGGGTGAATGCCCGCCTGCTGCAGCGCCCAGACGCTGCGCGGGGGAACGTCGCGAACCTGGATTTTCATGGTGTTCATGGTGTTCATGGCGTGCGCCCCCGGTGAATGGTCAATAAATTGATTGCTATAATTTTCATAGCTGCTTGAGTACGTCCAGAAAGCGCACAGGGCTGAAAAGGCTTGAAATCTTGCCCAGCAGTCCGGTGCGGCGGGTTTCAAAGGTCATGGCGGCGTGCTCGCCGCACAGGGTCAGCCGCACTGCCTGGCCGGCGCGCTGCTGCAGCAGCAGCGCGGCCAGTTCCCCGGCGTCCAGCGCCTGCCAGGCTTGCCCATAGGCGCTCCAGTCGTCCCGGAAAACCGCCTGCGCCAGGCTGCGCGGCAGGCTCAGCTGCGGCGCCTGGCTGCCCATGCCCGCCGGCAGGCTGCCAGTGCCGCTGATCCAGAACGAATTGACCGGCAACCGGCCGCGTGCCTGCCGCGCGTCGTTGAACGGATGGGTGTAGAGCAGCATCTGCATTTCGTTTTGCAGCCGGGTCAGGATTTTGATGCCTGCGCCGGCCGCGCCGTCTGCGCTGCCCGGCCGGGCGCCGGGCAGCCAGGCATCCACATTGCGGGCCAGCACCCGGTCCAGCGAGGCGGTGGGCAGGCCGCGAAACACCTCGCCCTCGGCCAGCCAGCGCCCGGGCCCCAGCGCATCGGCATGGTGCAGGGTGATGCCATCGGTTTCAAAATACGGCCGCATCAGGGCCAGCAGGGTGTGCGCGTCGCTGGGCTCTAATTGCAGCGCTGCCGGATCGCTCAAGGTGGCATGCAAGTGGCCCATGGCCCAGTGGCACGGCGTGATCCAGGCCCAGGCCTTGTCCAGACCGGCGGACAGGTGCTGCGCTGCATCGCGAGCTGCCCAGGGCGTCAAGCCGTCGGCCGTTTCGGCGCTGGCCAGTCCCAGGGCGCGGGCCTGGGCGCGCTCATGCGGCGGCGCCAGCGTGTCGGCGGCCTGGCGGTCGGTGTCGGTGAGCTTCATGGCCTGCAGCAGCCGGCTCAGGTGCTGCAAGCTGCCCGGCGGCATGGACTGCAGCGTGGGCAGCCAGGCATCGGCGCTGCAGCCGGCATAGGGAATCAGCAAATGAGGGGTTGAATCAAGGCGCATTGCCCTATTGTCCGGGATGCCACAATCCTTGCCATGCAAACCCCGTATGAGTTGATTTTGGGCTGGCGCTACACCCGCGCCGGCCGGGCCACCCGGCGCAACGGCTTTATTTCCTTCATTTCAGGCGTTTCCATGCTTGGCATCGCGCTGGGCGTGGCGGCGCTGATCATTGTGCTCAGCGTGATGAACGGCTTTCAAAAGGAAGTGCGCGACCGGATGCTCGGCGTGATCTCGCACATCGAGGTGTTTGCGCCCGGCGGCGGCGCGCTGGCCGACCCGCAAAAGACGCTGGCCGAGATCCGCGCCAATCCGGAGGTGGTCGGCGCCGCCACCTTCATCTCGGCGCAGGCCCTGCTGGCGCGCGGCGAGGACATGAAAGGCACGCTGGTGCGAGGCATTGATCCGCTGCTGGAAGGCCAGGTCACCGACCTGGCGGTGGCGTTGGAGAAAACCTCGTTCCCCAAGCTGGTCAGCGGCCAGTTCGGCGTGGTGCTGGGCGGCGAGCTGGCGCGTGCCATGGGCGTGCGCGAGGGCGACACCGTCACCTTGATTGCCCCGAGCGGACAGGTCACGCCGGCCGGCGTCGTGCCGCGCCTGAAAACCATGACCGTGGTCGGCACCTTCGATTCGGGCCACTTCGAGTACGACTCGGCGCTGGTCATGATGCACCAGGACGACGCCGCCCGGATCTTTCGGCTCGAAGGCCCGACCGGCATCCGCATCAAGCTCAGGGACCTGCACCAGGCGCGCCAGGTGGCGCTGGCGCTGTCGAAAACCCTGAGCGGCGACCTCCTGATCCGCGACTGGACGCGGCAGAACAAGACCTGGTTTGCCGCTGTCGAGCTGGAAAAACGCATGATGTTCATCATCCTGACATTGATCGTGGCGGTGGCCGCCTTCAACCTGGTCAGCACCCTGGTGATGACGGTGACCGACAAGCGCGCCGACATCGCGATCTTGCGCACCCTGGGCGCCAGCCCGAAAAGCATCATGGGCGTGTTCATGGTGCAAGGCGCAATGGTCGGCGTGATTGGCACCCTGTCCGGCCTGCTGTTCGGACTGGCCGTGGCCTTCAACATCGACGTGATTGTGCCGGCGCTTGAAAGGCTGCTGAACGCCAGCTTTTTGCCCAAAGACATCTACCTGATCAGCCGCATGCCCAGTGAGCCGCAGTACAGCGACATCATGCCGATCGTCGTCATCTCGCTGATTCTGGCCTTCTTGGCCACCATCTATCCCAGCTGGCGCGCCAGCCGCGTCAATCCTGCCGAGGCCCTGCGCTATGAGTGATATTGCCCCCACGCCCCCCACTGCGTGTGGTTCGCTGCCCCCCGAGGGGGCGCTGCGCCTGCGGCCCGGCGAAGCCGGTTCCGCGGCCCCAGCTGGTTTGGAAGGGGGCATCCCGTGCGTTTTTAGTGCCGAAACTTGTTGGTTATAGGGTAGCGCCAATCCTTGCCGAAACTCCTGTGTGTTACCCGGATGCCGACTGGTGCCTGCCCCCGCTTGTATTCGTTGATTTTGATGAGCCGCGTGACGCGCTCGACGACCGCTGGCTCAAACCCGGCTGCCACTATGCTGTCTATGCTCTGGTCGTTTTCCATGTAACGGTTCAGGATGGCGTCCAGCACCTCGTAGGGCGGCAGGCTGTCCTGGTCAGTCTGGTCAGCGCGCAGTTCAGCACTCGGCGGGCGTGTGATGATGCGCTCGGGAATTGGCTGGCTGCCGGTGCCATAGGGGTCGTTCTCGTT
>JACMQR010000214.1 GCA_014376885.1 Polaromonas sp. | reverse complement strand
CCGCCACTTTGCCGGCCAGCTGCCCATCCTGGGCGTGTGCCTGGGCCACCAGGCCATCGGCGCTGCTTTTGGCGGAAAAATCATCCGGGCGCAGGCGCTGATGCATGGCAAGACCAGCCTGATCAGCACAACGCGGCAGGGTGTTTTTGCCGGCCTGCCCGAGCAGTTCACGGTGAACCGCTACCATTCGCTGGCGATCGAAAAATCGTCCTGCCCGGAGGTGCTGGAGGTCACTGCCTGGACCGACGATGGTGAGATCATGGGCGTGCGCCACCGGGAGCTGGCCATCGAGGGCGTGCAGTTTCACCCCGAATCCATCCTGACTGAGCACGGCCATGCCATGCTGAAAAACTTTCTTGATCAGCAGGCTGCATAATTGCTATGAAGTTAATAGCTGAAGATGCCCGTCATACAAGCGCAAAGGTGCAAAATGGTTCATAAAATCGTTGATCTGCGCAGCGACACGGTCACGCAGCCGACTGCAGCCATGCGCGCGGCCATGCAGGCCGCGCCGCTGGGCGATGATGTGTTCGGCGGCGACCCGAGCGTCAATGCGCTGCAGGACAAAATTGCCGCCCTGCTGGGCTTCGAGGCGGCGCTGTTCATGCCGACCGGCACGCAAAGCAACCTGTGCGCCATCCTGGCCCATTGCCAGCGCGGCGACGAGTACCTCGTCGGCCAGCAGGCCCACTGCTACCGCTGGGAAGGCGGCGGCGCGGCGGTGTTTGGCAGCGTGCAGCCGCAGCCGCTGGCCCACCAGCTTGATGGCACATTGGACCTGGGCGAGATTGAAGCGGCCATCAAGCCCGATGATGCGCATTTCGCCCGCACCCGGCTGCTGGCGCTGGAAAACACGCTGGGTGGCCGGCTGCTGCCGTTCGGCTATGTGCAGCAGGCCACGCAACTCGCCGCCAGCAAGGGCCTGGACCGGCATCTGGATGGCGCGCGGCTGTTCAATGCGGCCACTGCCCAGGCCGCGCACACCGGCAGCGATGCGCGCGCCGGGGCCCGGCGCATCGCCCAGTGCTTTGACAGCGTGTCGGTCTGCTTCAGCAAGGGGCTGGGCGCGCCGGTCGGCTCGGCGCTGTGCGGCTCGCGGGCCTTCATTGCCCGGGCGCACCGCATCCGCAAGATGGCTGGCGGCGGCCTGCGCCAGGCCGGCGGTCTGGCGGCGGCGGCAAGCCATGCGCTGGACCACCATGTCGAGCAGCTGGCGCTGGACCATGCGCTGGCCCGGCGCCTGGCGGGCGGGCTGGCCGGCATCGAGGGCCTGCAGGTCGAGGCGCCGCAGACCAACATCGTGTTCGTCGACCTGACGGGGGCTGCTAAAACGCGCTCGGCTGACCTGCTCAGGCATCTGGCCGGCTGCGGCATCCAGGCCACGGGTCTGTACCGCCTGCGCTTCGTGACGCATCTCGATGTGGACGCCGAGGGTATTGACCAGGCGGCGGCGGCGATTCGCCAATTCTTCATGGCGTGATCTTTTTGCCGCCGCCCGGTCCAACAACGCCCAAGTCCACGACCTGAAAAGCCCTTTTCCATGCCCCACCGCCACAAAATCACCGCCAGCGAAGCCCTGCAGCGCACCCTCGAGCACCGCGAGATTTTTCATGACGAGATGCTGCACATCATGCGCCTCATCATGGGCGGCGAGATGTCGCCGCTCATGATGGCGGCGCTGATCACCGGCCTGCGCGTGAAAAAGGAAACCATTGGCGAGATCACCGCCGCCGCCCAGGTGATGCGCGAGTTCTCGACCAAGGTGCCGGTCGCCGACACCACCCACCTGGTCGACATCGTCGGCACCGGCGGCGACGGCTCGCACACCTTCAACATCTCGACCTGCGCCATGTTCGTCGCCGCCGCCGCTGGCGCCCGGGTGAGCAAGCACGGCGGGCGCAGCGTCAGCAGCAAGTCGGGCAGCGCCGACGTGGTCGAGGCGCTGGGCATCCGGCTGGACCTGCCCCCCGAAGCGATCGCCCGGTGCATCGACGCCGTGGGGGTCGGCTTCATGTTTGCGCCGAATCACCATCCGGCGATGAAAAATGTCGCCCCGGTGCGCAAGGAGCTCGGCATCCGGACGATCTTCAACATCCTCGGGCCATTGACCAACCCGGCGGGCGCGCCGAACATTTTGATGGGCGTGTTTCATCCCGACCTGGTCGGCATCCAGGTGCGCGCCCTGCAGCGCCTGGGCGCCGAGCATGCGCTGGTGGTCCACGGCAAGGACGGCATGGACGAGATCAGCCTGGGTGCGGCCACCGTCGTGGGCGAACTCAAGAACGGCGAAATCACCGAATACGAAATCCATCCGGAAGACTTCGGCCTGCCGATGGCGAGCAGCCGCGCGCTGCGGGTCGACACGCCCGAGCAGTCCAGGGCCATGCTGCTGGGCGTGCTTGGCAACCAGCCGGGCGCGCCGCGCGACATCGTGCTTCTCAACGCCGGCGCCGCGCTGTATGCCGCGAATGTGGCCGGTTCGATCAAGGAGGGCATCGACCGGGCGCAAGCAGCCATCGAATCAGGCGCGGCCCGGTCAAAGCTCAGCCAGCTTGTCGAGTTCAGCCAGTCTGTGGCGAGCGCTTGATGGCATCATTTTTCGGGCAGCCAAACCGCCGCCCCTCAACACAACGGAACCAACTGGAATTGCATGAGTGACATCCTGAACAAGATCATTGCCGTCAAGCGCGAAGAAATCAACGCCGCCATCAACCGCAAGCCTTTGGCTGCGATGCGCAAGGATGCCGAGTCACGCGTGCTGACGCGCGACTTTGTCGGCGCCCTGCGCGCCAAAGCCGCCGCCGGCCAGCCAGCCGTGATTGCCGAGATCAAAAAAGCCAGCCCGTCCAAAGGCGTGCTGCGCGGCGACTTCATTCCCGCAGACATTGCCCAGAGCTATGCCGAATTCGGCGCGGCCTGCCTGTCGGTATTGACCGACCAGCAGTTTTTTCAGGGCAGTGTGGACCACCTCAAGCAGGCCCGGGCGTCCTGCGCCCTGCCGGTGCTGCGCAAGGATTTCATCATCGACGCCTACCAGGTCTATGAGTCCCGCGTCATGGGTGCTGACTGCATCTTGCTGATCGCCGCCTGCCTGGATGATGCCCAGATGAAGTCGTTCGAGGCGCTGGCGATGTCGCTGGACATGGCGGTGCTGGTCGAGGTGCATGACGCGGCGGAACTGGCGCGTGCGCTGCAGCTCAAAACGCCCTTGATCGGCATCAACAACCGCAACCTGAACACCTTCGAGGTGTCCCTGGACACCACCTTGACCCTGATGGGCCAGGTGCCCAAAGAACGCCTGCTGGTGACCGAATCGGGCATTGCCACCCATGACGATGTTCAGCGGCTTCGCCGCGCCCATGTCAACACATTTCTCGTTGGCGAGGCGTTCATGCGGGCTGATGAGCCGGGCATGGCACTGGCGGAGCTGTTTGGCGAGTAACCCAGGAGCATGTGATGGCGCAGGACCAGTTTTCCGGCGAGCCTGACAGGGCAGTTCCCGCACACCAGCTGGTGAGTGCCGATCCGTCCGCCTGGCCGGTGGCGGCCGACTGGCAGCCGGTGGTGGACGAGTTTTTTGCCGGTGCCACAGGGCAAAAGCTGCTGGCGTTTTTGCGCCAGCGGCTCGATGCCGGCGCGGTGATTTTTCCGCCCAGGCCGCTGCGCGCCCTTGAGCTGACGCCTGCGCAAAAGGTGCGCGTCGTCATCCTCGGCCAGGACCCCTATCACGGACGCGGTCAAGCCGAAGGCCTGGCGTTTTCGGTAGCCCCTGGCGTGGCCCTGCCGCCATCGCTGCGCAATATCTTCAAGGAACTGCAGCGCGACCTGGGTACGCCGCCGCCAAAATTTCCGGCGCCCGGTGGCAGCCTGGTCAACTGGGCGACCCATGGCGTGCTGCTGCTCAACACCTGCCTGACGGTGGAAGAAGGCAGCGCTGCCAGTCATGCGGGAAAAGGCTGGGAAGTGCTGACCGACCGCCTCATCCGTCAGGTGTCGGCAGGTGTTCAGCCGGCTGTGTTCATGCTGTGGGGCGCCCATGCGCAGTCAAAGCGCGCCCTGATCGATAGCGATCGGCACAAGGTGCTGCTGGCCAACCACCCGTCGCCACTGTCGGCTGTCCGTCCGCCGCTGCCGTTCATTGGCTGCGGCCATTTTTCGCAGGCACGCATGTGGCGCGACGGGCAGCCAAAGGGATAAAGGCCAATTAATCGCCAGGATCGTCCGGATGCGTGGTGTTTGCCCGAAAAAGACTGGCATAATCCGAGATTCGCCTGATGGATGGGTGTCCGAGTGGTTAAAGGAGGCAGACTGTAAATCTGTTCGCTAACGCGTACGCTGGTTCGAATCCAGCCCCATCCACCAAAATTCATCCGCTTTGGCCGGTGAAGTGCGAAAATTAGGTTTTGATTTAAAGCGGTAAAATGCGAGTTGGTCTGGCAGAGCTGCGCGGGAGTAGTTCAATGGTAGAACCCTAGCCTTCCAAGCTAATGACGCGGGTCCGATTCCCGTCTCCCGCTCCAATCGTGCTGAGGCACCTTGCGGAGTTTGAAGGTCGATGTTGCGTTTTTACTGCAAAGAATTTTGAATTCAGCCCATTTGGCTCAGTGGCAGAGCACTCCCTTGGTAAGGGAGAGGTCCCGGGTCCGATTCCCGGAATGGGCACCATTTCCAAATCTGCAGCACGGTCTGCTGAGGATTTTGGTGGCTTGTTAATTGGTTTTGTAATTTTTCGGAGTTCAAAATGGGTAAAGAGAAATTTTCGCGGACCAAGCCGCACGTCAACGTCGGCACGATCGGCCACGTCGACCATGGCAAGACCACGCTGACGGCGGCCATCACCTCGGTGCTGGCGGCCAAGTTCGGCGGCACGGCCAAGGCCT
>JACMQR010000213.1 GCA_014376885.1 Polaromonas sp. | reverse complement strand
CTGACCACGCGCATGGTGTACGGGAATTCTTCTTTCGAAGGCAGCACGGCGATCAGCGCGCGCTTGGCCAGACGGCCGTGGCCGATCTGGCGACGTTTTGGCGAGCCCACGCGGCCGGTTTCGCCGGTGGCGAACGGAGGCAGGTTGTAGTGCAGCATGAAGCGGTCTTCATAGTCGCCAGACAGGGCGTCGATGCGCTGGGCGTCGCGCTCGGTGCCCAGCGTGGTGACGACCAGCGCCTGGGTTTCGCCACGCGTGAACAGCGCCGAGCCGTGGGTGCGCGGCAGCACGCTGTTGCGGATTTCGATCGGGCGCACGGTGCGCGTGTCGCGGCCGTCGATGCGCGGGTCGCCGGCCAGGATCTGGCTGCGGACAATCTTCGCCTCGATGTCGAACAGCATGCCGTCAACGGTCACGCCGTCGAAGTCGACGCCTTCGGCTTTCAGGCCCGCCTTGGTCGAACTGGTCACTTCGCGCGTGGCCTGGGTGCGGGCTTGCTTGTTGCGGATCTGGTAGGCGGCACGGAGCTTTTCCTCGGCCAGGGCACCGACCTTGGCGATCAGCACCTCGTCCTTGGCGGGCGCCTGCCAATCCCAGACCGGCTTGCCGGCATCGCGAACGAGTTCGTGGATGGCGTTGATGGCGATGTTGCCCTGCTCATGGCCGAACACGATGGCGGCCAGCATGATTTCTTCGGAGAGCTGCTTGGCTTCGGACTCGACCATCAGCACGGCGGCTTCGGTACCGGCCACCACCAGGTCCATGGTGGAATCCTTGAGCTGGGTCTTGCCGGGGTTCAGCACGAATTCGCCATTGATGCAGGCCACGCGGGCGGCGCCGATCGGGCCGTTGAACGGAATGCCGGAAATCGCCAGCGCGGCGCTCGAAGCGATCAGCGCGGGAATGTCGCCTTCGACTTCAGGGTTGAGCGACAGCACGTGGATCACGACCTGCACTTCGTTGAAAAAGCCTTCGGGAAACAGCGGGCGGATCGGGCGGTCGATCAGGCGCGAGGTCAATGTTTCAAATTCGCTCGGACGGCCTTCGCGCTTGAAAAAGCTGCCGGGAATGCGGCCTGCGGCGTAGGTCTTTTCCAGGTAGTCAACGGTCAGCGGGAAAAAATCCTGGCCGGGCTTGGCATCTTTTTTGGCGACCACGGTGGCCAGCACGACCGTGCCATCCATGTCCAGCAGCACAGCGCCGCCCGACTGGCGGGCGACTTCGCCGGTTTCCATCGTGACCTTGTGCTGACCCCACTGAAAGGACTTGGTGACTTTGTTGAAAATACTCATGCTGGCTTCTCCATTTTTTCAAGGCACATCAGGCTGTGCCGAATGCCCGGAGCGGCGGCTGACCAGGCACGATGCCATTCCATCAAACACCTGGAAATGTGCGACAACCAGGACCGGTTTCATGGAATGACACAGCGCATGCCCGCTGGCCACTGCTCCGAAGTTATCGGTGGCGCAGACTGTGGCGCACCGAAGGAACAATCATTTTTGCAGTTTTAAAGTGCAAAACGCCTGAGCTAGTGACTAACTCAGGCGCTTTTTTCGGGTCTACCGATTATTTACGCAGACCCAGCTTGGCGATCAACGCCACGTAGCGGGCCGCGTCGCGGGACTTCAAGTAGTCCAGCAGCTTGCGACGCCGGCTCACCATGCGCAGCAGGCCGCGGCGGCCGTGGTGGTCTTTGGCATGGGTCTTGAAGTGGGGCATCAGTTCATTGATGCGGCCGGTCAGCAGGCCGACCTGGACTTCAGGGCTGCCGGTATCCGTGGCGGAGCGGGCGTTGTCCTTGACAATGTCGGCCTTGATTGATTTTGCGATCATGGATTTTCCTCTGGCAGCAAGGCTGCCAACAAGCGAGCGATGCAGTGTTCCCACAATTGGGACTTGACCGCTTTCGTCGTGATTTCCGCGGCCAAAGGGCAAATTTTCGAGGTTTGCTGCTGGCAGTGCGGAACTTCAAATTATAGCGTAAGCCAGTGCCTTAACCGCTCAACGCCCTGCCCCAGCCGGGCCACATCCTGGCTGGCAAAACACCAGCGCAGCCAGCCCCGGGCCTCGGGCGCCGGATGCACCATGAAGGCATCGCCCGGCGCCAGGCCCAGACCGGCCTCGACCACCAGACGCTTGGCGATTTGCAGAGAATCGCTGAACCGGCTTTGGTCAGCCAGCCTGAAAAATGCATACATGCCGCCTCGGGCGGACGCGACTTCGACGCCCGGCAGAGCCTGCAGCAGCGGCACCAGCGTGTCGCGGCAGGTCTTGAGGTGCGCCACCAGTTGCGGCGTGACATCGTCGGTCCTTTGCAGCCCGACCAGCCCGGCGCGCTGCACGAACACCGGCGCGCAGGAGGTGTTGAACTCCAGCAGCTTGCCCATGTGCGGTGTCATGGATGCCGGCATCACCAGCCAGCCCAGGCGCCAGCCGGTCATCAGGAAGCTTTTGGAAAAGCTGTGCACGACGACCAGCCGGTCTTCGGGCCCGGCCACGTCGAGAAAGCTGGGCGCGCAGCCATTGGGCGTGGCTTCGAAGTACAGGCGCTCATAGACCTCGTCGGCCAGGATCCAGGTGCCGGTTTGGCGGCAATGCGCCAGTACGATTTCTTGTTCGCTTCGGGAAAATGTCCAGCCAGTGGGATTGCTCGGCGCGTTGACGACCAGCAGCTTGGTGGCCGGCGTGATGGCCGCCAGCAACTCGGCCATGTCGAGCTGCCACTGCCCGGCCCTGGGTTTCAGGCTGACGCAGCGCAGCCGGGCGCCCATGATCAGCGGCTGGGCGGTCAGGTTGGGCCAGACCGGCGTGACGACCACCACCTCGTCGCCCGCGTCGACCAGCGCCTGCACCGCCAGCATCAGGGCATTGACGCCGCCCGAGGTCACGGCGATGCGCTCGGCGCCGATGGGCGCGGCACCCGGGCAGCGCAGGCCGGTTGAATAGCCGGCAATGGCGTCACGCAGCTCCGGCAGGCCCAGGTTGTGGGCGTAGAACGTCTCGCCCTGCTGCAGCGAGGCGATGGCCGCCTGCGTGATGAAGGCCGGCGTGGCTTCGTCGCTTTCGCCAAACCAGAACTTCAGCACATCGGTGTGCCCCATGGCGGCATTGGCCACTTGGCGGATCATGGATTCTTCAAGGTTCAGAACAGCAGATCTCATGGGTGCCTTTGCGGGTTGCGAAGCGGATACCTGAAATAAAACGGGCTTATGGCCGGACCATTTTGCAGCTGGTGGGCTGCTCGGCCTGCTGGGCCGAAATGGTTTTGATGACGCGAAAGCCGTAGCCCGAGCCTTCGACATCGAACTTCACGCCGGGCATGCCCTGCTGGCCCATCAGGGCGACTTCAAGCGGCTGCTGGAACTGGTGGTCGGCCGCCCGCATCACGCCCTTGAAGCCGGAAAAGTTCACCACCGCTTTTTCCAGCTGCGCGGCCACGGCGCCGGCCTCGCGGGTACCGGCTTTCTCAAGGCTCTGGGCCAGCGCCTCGACCATCAGCTGCATGCGCAGGTGCACATAGTCGTCCTGCGGCCGGGGAAAGCGCTGGCGAAACGACTGGTAGAACGCTTCGGACGCCGCACCCGGCGTGTTCGGAAACCAGTCGGCCACGGCGATCACCTTGCCGACACCGGCGTCGCCCAAGGCGGCCGGCACACCCAGCGCATTGCCGTAGAAGGTGTAGAACTTGCCGTCGTAGCCCACTTCCCGGGCCGCCTTGATGAGCAGCGTCAGGTCGTTGCCCCAGTTGCCGGTGAGCACCGCCTGGGCGCCGCTCGACTTGATCTTGACCGCATACGGAATGAAATCCTTGACCCGGCCGAGCGGATGCAGCTCGTCGCCGACGATCTGCAGGTCCGGGCGCTGGGCGGCGATCTGCCGGCGCCCTTCGCGCAGCACCGCCTGGCCAAAACTGTAGTCCTGGCCGATCAGGTAGACCTTGGCCAGCGCCTTGTCGTCCTTGAGCACCTCCATCAGCGCGGCCATGCGCATGTCGGCATGGGCGTCGAACCTGAAATGCCAGTAGCTGCATTTCTCGTTCGTCAGGATCGGGTCGACCGCCGAATAGTTCAGAAACAGCACCCGCTTGAGCGGTTCGCGCTCGTTGTGCTTGTTGATGGCGTCGATCAGCGCTGCCGCCGTTGCCGATGAATTGCCCTGGGCAATCAGCGTCGCGCCGTTGTCGATCGCCGAGCGCAAGGCGGCCAGGGCTTCCTCGTTCTGGCCTTTGCTGTCGTAGCGTTCGATGGCCAGCGGATGCGCGCCGCCCGCCAGCTTGACGCCGCCGCGCGCATTGACCCGCCCGGCAGCCCACACCAGGTTGCGAAACACGGCCTCGCCGGTGTTCGCAAACGGGCCCGACAGGCTTTCAATCAGGGCGATGCGCACCGGCGGCTGAAGAACGGGCAAAGAGCCAGCCTGAGGCTGCGCCTGGGCGAGCAGTGTCAGGCCCAGGAGCATGGCCGGGGCAGAGCGTTTGAAAAGTTTTTTTACAGTGAACAAGAACTATCCTGAAAGGTGTGCGATAAGAGTGCGAAAGCTGCGGACCGGGCCCCGCAAGGCCGGTCTGGCGGCGCCAGAAAAATCTCAGGCGCCGGATGCTGCCGGGCCGGGCGCGGGCGGGCATTCTGCCAGGCTCCAGCGCGGCTTGACATCAAAGGTGTAGCTGGCCTCCGGCGCGCTCAAGTCGACCAGACCGGCCTGCAACCGCATGGCCGCGGCCAGGGCGATCATGGCGCCGTTGTCGGTGCAAAATTCCAGTTCCGGGTAATGCACCCGGATGCCGCGCGCCCGGCAGGCGGCGTTGAGCTGCTCGCGCAGCAGGGCATTGGCACCGACGCCGCCAGCCACCACCAGCCGCCGGAGCGCGGTCTGCGACAGCGCAGCCAGGGTTTTTTTGACCAGCACCTCGACAATTGCCGCCTGGGTGGAGGCGGCCAGGTCGGCCTTGCGGTTGTCCAGTTCGGGGCCGAGTTTTTTTGCCTGCACCAGCACGGCGGTTTTCAGGCCGGCAAACGAAAAGTCCAGGTTCCCGCTGTGCAGCAGCGGCCGGGGCAGCTTGAAGGCCGCGCTGTCCCCGCCCAGGGCCAGCCTGGCCAGGAGCGCGCCGCCGGGGTACGGCAGGCCCAACAGCTTGGCCGACTTGTCGAAGGCCTCGCCGGCCGCGTCGTCAATGGTTTCGCCCAGCAACGCGTAGCTGCCGACGCCGTCGACCTGCATCAGCTGGGTGTGGCCGCCGGACACCAGCAGGGCAATGAAGGGAAACTCGGGCGGGTCGGCGCTTAAAAACGGCGACAGCAGGTGGCCTTCGAGGTGGTGCACGCCCACGACCGGCCGGGCCAGCGCCGCGGCCAGCGCACAGGCCACGCCGGCGCCGACCAGCAAGGCGCCGGCCAGGCCCGGGCCGCGGGTGAAGGCCACCAGGTCGACATCGGCCAGGGAGCACCGGGCGGTCTGCAGGACCTCCTGTGTCAGCGGCAGCACGCGCCGGATGTGGTCACGGCTGGCCAGCTCAGGCACGACGCCGCCAAACGGCTGGTGCATGACGATCTGGCTGTGCAAGGCATGCGACAGCAGGCGCGGCACCGGACCGGCGCCGCCGGCAGCGCCGGTGTCAACCAGCGCCACGCCGGTTTCATCACAACTTGATTCGATTCCCAGGACGAGCATGGCACCAAGTGTAAGTGAGGCCTGCGTGCCCCTTTGCAACGAGCTTGCCGGCTTGGGCGGGGGCGCGCCAATGGTGCGCGGCACAACCCGGGCGCAGCGCCGGACACCTACCTACCCAGCGGGGGCGCCGCCCGCAAACTATCTATTTGATAGCTATAAATGACCGCAGGGATTGCACTACGAGCCTGTTCAGTCGTTTTTTTGGTATTTCAGCGCGCGCCAGCCCGCGACTGGCACAGCTTTTGCTGCAATCCAACCGGCGAACCTTTGGCTTGAATGGTGAGGCACAAGGTCCCGGACAAAGGAGTTCGATCCAGGGCGTCGCCCCTGCGCGCGATACGCCGGACCGGGCGCAGGTTTCAAGTGGCGTGGTTTTATTTTTTTCGGAGTTCCCAGCATGACCGATTCGCTCCTACCCTCCCTGAGCCGGCGCAGCGTGCTCCAGGCCGCCGCTGTGGGCGCTGTCGGCATCAGCCCGGCACTGCGCGCGGCCGTGTACGCCCAGGGCTCGGACGCGCCGGAAAAAAAAGAAGTCAAGATCGGCTTCATTCCGCTGACCGACTGCGCCTCGGTGGTGATGGCGTCGGTGCTGGGCATCGACAAGAAATACGGCGTGACCATCATTCCCACCAAGGAGGCGAGCTGGGCCGGCGTGCGCGACAAGCTGGTCAATGGCGAGCTGGACTTTGCCCATGTGCTGTACGGCCTGGTCTACGGCGTGCACCTGGGCACCGCCGGCCCCAGGAAGGACATGGCCGTGCTGATGACGATCAACAACAACGGCCAGGCCATCACGCTGAGTAAAAGCCTCGCCGACAAGGGCGCAGTCGACGGCCCCGGCCTGGCCAAGCTGATGGCCAAGGAAAAGCGCGAATACACCTTCGCCCAGACCTTCCCCACCGCCACGCACGCCATGTGGCTGTACTACTGGCTGGCCGCCCACGGCATCAACCCGATGACGGATGCCAAGGTCATCACCGTGCCGCCGCCGCAGATGGTGGCCAACATGCGCATCGGCAACATGGACGGTTACTGCGTTGGCGAGCCCTGGGGCCACCGCGCCATCATCGACGGCATCGGCGTGACCGCCATCACCACCCAGGACATCTGGAAGGACCATCCGGAAAAGGTGCTGGGCACCACCGCCGAGTTCACCCAGAAATACCCGAACACCGCCCGGGCCGTGACCGCCGCCATCCTGGAGGCCAGCCAGTGGATCGACGCCGGCCTGGCCAACAAGAACCGGATGGCCGAAACCATCGCCGGCAAGGCCTATGTCAACACCAGCGTGGACGCGATCAACCAGCGCATCCTGGGCCGCTACCAAAACGGCATGAGCGGGTCATTTGCCAAGACCTGGGACGACCCGAACCACATGAAGTTCTTCAACGACGGCGCGGTCAACTTCCCCTACCTGTCCGACGGCATGTGGTTTTTGACGCAGCACAAGCGCTGGGGCCTGCTCAAAGAGCACCCGGACTACCTGGCCGTGGCCAGGCAGATCAACCGGATCGACATCTACAAGCAGGCCGCCAGCGCCGCCAAGGTGAGCGTGCCCAAGGATGCGATGCGCGCCAGCAAGCTCATCGACGGCACCGTCTGGGACGGCAAGGAGCCCCAGAAGTATGCCGACAGCTTCAAACTTCGCGCTTGATGCCCGGCGTTTTTTTCCCTGCCACACGACATAACAAGGTGACACCATGGTCAGTGCCGTATTTCACAGCCCCCGCGAAGCCGCGCCGCCGGCCGCTTCGGGCACCGAGCGAAGCGCTACGCTTTCAATAGCTGCCCGTGCAGACGTGACAAGCGCACAGGCTATGAAAGATCCCGAAAAGACCGCGCCGGCAGCGGCCAGGCTGCGGCGAGACCTGTCGGCGCTGTGGCTGCGCGTGCTGCCGCCGCTGCTCGGCCTGGCGCTGCTGGCGGTGGTCTGGGAGGTGGTCTCGGTGGCCACCAAGGCCAGCATCCCGTCGCCCAAGGAGACGTTCTTGCAGGCCGTGGTGCTGTTCAGCGACCCGTTCTACCGCAACGGCCCGAACGACCAGGGCGTGGGCTGGAACGTGCTGGCCTCGCTCAAAAGGGTGGCGCTGGGCTTTGGCCTGGCCGGGCTGGTCGGCATTCCGGTCGGCTTCCTGATTGGCCGCTTCACGTTTTTAGGCCAGATGCTCGACCCGCTGATCAGCCTGATGCGGCCAGTCTCGCCGCTGGCCTGGCTGCCGATTGGCCTGCTGGTGTTCAAGGCCGCCGACCCGGCCGCGATCTGGACGATCTTCATCTGCTCGGTCTGGCCGATGGTCATCAACACCGCCGTCGGCGTGCAGCGCGTGCCGCAGGACTACATGAACGTCGCCCGGGTGCTGAACCTGTCGGAATGGAAGATCCTGACGCGGATTTTGTTTCCCTCGGTGCTGCCCTACATGCTGACCGGCGTGCGCCTGGCCGTGGGCACCGCCTGGCTGGTGATCGTCGCGGCCGAGATGCTGACCGGCGGCGTCGGCATCGGCTTTTGGGTCTGGGACGAGTGGAACAACCTGAACGTCAAGAACATCATCATCGCGATCTTCGTGATCGGCATCGTCGGCCTGCTGCTCGAGTACGCGCTGGTCAAGCTGGCTTCGGCCTTCACCTACGAAGACGTCAAGAACTGAACGCCAGGGCAACGACCATGAACCACCCCGCCGACCTGCAGTACCTGGACATCCAGGGCGCCTGCCAGACCTTCAAGACCAGGAACGGCCCGTTCTGCGCGCTGAAAAACGTCAACCTCAAGGTGGCCAGGGGCGAGTTCGTCGCGCTGATCGGCCACTCGGGTTGCGGCAAGTCCACCCTGCTCAACCTGATCGCCGGCCTGACGGCGCCCACCGCGGGCGTGCTGCTGTGCGCCAACCGCGAAATCGGCGGCCCCGGCCCGGAGCGGGCGGTGGTGTTCCAGAACCATTCGCTGCTGCCCTGGCTGACCTGCTTTGAAAACGTGCACCTGGCGGTCGAGCGGGTGTTTGCCGCCACCGAAGGCAAGGCGCAGTTGCGGGCGCGCACCGCGGCGGCGCTGGCGCTGGTCGGCTTGAGCGCGGCGGCGCAAAAGCGCCCGGGCGAGATCTCGGGCGGCATGAAGCAGCGCGTCGGCATTGCCCGGGCGCTGTCGATGGAGCCGCAGGTGCTGCTGCTCGATGAGCCGTTTGGCGCGCTCGATGCGCTGACGCGGGCGCGCTTGCAGGACGAGCTGCTGCAGATCGTCGCCCACACGCGCAGCACGGTGGTGATGGTGACGCACGATGTCGATGAAGCCGTGCTGCTCAGCGACCGGGTGGTGATGATGACCAACGGGCCGTCGGCGACGATTGGCGAGGTGCTCCACATTGACCTGCCGCGCCCGCGCAACCGGGTCGAGCTGGCCGAAAGCACCCACTTCCTGCATTACCGCAAGGCGGTGATCGACTTTTTGTACACGCGCCAGGCGCATGTGGAAAGAACCACGGCCTGAGCCGCTGCAGGTTTGGCGTCAAACAACCGGCGCATCGGTTCCAGGCCGGCACCGTTTTTTTCTTTTTTGGCCATTCGCACTTTTATTCAAAAAGCAACCCCGTGAACTTTTTCAAGCAATTCCTCAAGTCCGGGCACGCCCCCACCCTGTTCGCCGCCTTCCTGTATTTTTCGTTTTCTTGCTGCATCTGGGTGCTCAACGGCGCCATGGCACCGTTCATCTCGGAAACTTTCAACCTGAGCCCGGCGCAAAAGGGGCTGATGCTGTCGGTGCCGATCATTGCCGGGGCGCTGATGCGCTTTCCGCTCGGCCTGCTGGCGCAGTACATTGGCCGCAAGAATGCCACGCTGGTCGAGATGGGCCTGATTGCCGTGGCCATGCTGTTCGGCTTTTTCTTCGTCAAGAGTTTCAACGACCTGCTGGCCATGGGCGTGCTGCTCGGGATTGCCGGGGCCAGCTTTGGCGTGGCGCTGTCGCTGGGCTCGGGCTCGTTTCCGGCGCGGCACAAGGGCCTGGCCATGGGCCTGGTGGGCGCAGGCAACGTCGGCACGGCAGTGTCGGTGCTGGTGGCGCCGCCGCTGGCGCAGGCTTTCGGCTGGGTCGCGGTGTACGGGATTGCGGCAGCGGCCATCAGCATCCCGATGGTCGTGATGGTCGTGTTCGCCAGGGAGCCTGATGACCTTGACAAGCACGCCAGCTTCAAACAACACATTGCCTGCCTGTCTGAAAAGGACGGCTGGGCCTTCAGCCTGATCTACGCCGTGACGTTTGGCGGCTTCATCGGCCTGGCGACCTTCTTGCCGACCTACTACCATGACCAGTTCTTGGTCAGCAAGGTGCAGGCCGGGCAGTTGACCATGCTGGCGGCGTTCATGGGCGCGGCGCTGCGCGTGTTCGGCGGCTGGATCTCGGACCGCTGGGGCGGCATCAACACCCTGGGCGTGGTGCTGGTGACGGTGGCGGCCACGCTGACGCTGTGCGGCCTGGCGGGCGGCTCGCTGGTGGCCACGACGCTGCTGGTGATGCTGTGCTTTGCCGCGCTGGGCGCGGGCAACGGCGCGCTGTTTCAGCTGGTGCCGCTGCGCTGGCCGCTGGCGACGGCGGTGGCCGGCTCGATGATCGGCGAGATTGGCGCCCTGGGTGGTGGCCTGGTACCCAGTGTGATGGGCTTGTCGAAGCAGTATGGCGGCACCTATGCCTGGGGATTTTTGCTGTTCGCCGTGCTGGCGCTGGCGATGCTGGCGATGCTGCGGGTGATGCAGATGCGCTGGACGCGGACGTGGGCTGAGAAGGGTGGGCGGGCGCGTACTGCTTGAGTTGCGCTATGGCTTCCCGCTGTGCTTTTGGCTGGTTTGGTCGTTTGCTTACGCTGCATGGTTGGGCTGGCCGGGGGTTGCCCGGCGGCAACTCACTTGTCTTTTGCTTCGCCAAAAAAAAGTAAGCAAAGAAAAGGCGACCCGGCTGTCTGGGTCCCTGCGCTTCGCTTCGGGCAACCTGCGCTGACCGGCAAAAGCGGGGGTCCGCGCAAACTCGCTCCACTGCGTTGCGCTCAAACAGCGCGCGGCCCTGATCCCGCTTTTGCCGCCCATCACAGGCCCAGCCAGAACGGGACTGCGGGAACGGATTCGGGAGCGGACACAACAGCACTTGTGCATCAAAAATGCCGTTTCCGCACACTACGCATGCTTAAACAGCTATTTAATTGATAGCGCTCTTGATTTGAGCTGGGCGCTGTGGCTGTTTGGCTGTTTGGCTGTTTGAATTTTTATTCCCGCCTGTCCCGTCTGTCCGGGCCTGCGCTGCCCCGAAAAAACGGGATCAGGGCGGCGCGCTGTTTGAGGCGATAGCCGAGTTTGCGCCGACCCCCGTTTTTCCGGGGCAGCGCAGGTTGCCCGTAGCGCAGCGAAGGGACCCGGACAGTCGGGTCGCCTTTCTTTTGCTTACTTTTCTTTGGCGAAGCAAAGAAAAGTGAGTCGCGGCCGGGCGATTCCCGGCCAGTAGGTCTCAGCAGCGAAAAAATAGCTATGAATTCAATAGCTGGCTGCGCAAGCAGACTGACCGCAGACAGCCATTTCAATGCAAAAAATCCACTACTTCGGCAAAAACAGCAACCAGTACACCAGCAAGAAATTGAACAGCAGCGACACCCCGAGCAGAAGTTTCCACACCGCCGTCGGGTCCCGCTGCAGCAAGGGCGACCCCTGCAACGCCGTCAAGGGCCGCGAAGCCCCGCGCTCCAGCGCCAGCAGCAATTCCTCGGCGGTTTCAAAGCGCAGCCGCTTGTCGCGCGCCACCGCCTTGAGCACGATGTGGTCCAGCCAGATCGGCACCGCCGGGCTGATGCGGCTGGGCGCCACCGGGTCGCGGTAGTACCGGCCCGCCTGGTGAGGCAGCACCTCGCCGTAGGGCAAGCGGGCGGTAAGCAACTGGTACAGCGTCACGCCCAGCGCGAACAAATCGCTTTGCGCATCGGGCAGTTCCTCCGGGCCGGCGGCGGCCGCCGCGCGGTAGCCCCACTGCTCGGGGTTGATGAAGCTCGGCGTGCCGGCATGCAGCCGGCGCATCGCCTCGGGTTCGCGTCCGCTCAGCGCCACGCCCAGGTCCAGCAGGCGCAGCACGCCATCCTTGCCCTGGTGCAGGTTGGCGGGCTTGATGTCGCGGTGAATCACGCACTGGCGGTGCAGCAGTCCAAGCGCCTGGGCGGTCTGGGTCGCGGCGGCCAGCACTTGCTGCACCGTGAACTTCTGGCCACGGTCGAGCTCCTGCTGCAGCGTTTCGCCGCTGTGCCAGTCGTACAGCAGGTAAAAGGCGGTGCGCTCCCGGCCGCCCGGCAGATGCTCGTGAAGATGCACCAGGTGGTCCGCCGCGCGGCCGGTCTGCATGCGCATGGCCAGCCAGGCTTCGTGCGCCAGCATGGTGCGCTCTTGCCCATCGTGCGCCCGGGCGGGGTGCAGCGTCTTCAGGGCATAGAGCCGCTGGCTGGCGCTGTCGCGCACCTGGTAGATCAGGTTGACGCCGCTGTCGGCCACCAGCGCTGTCACACACAAGCCGTCGACGACGTCGCCGACCTTCATCAGGCGCGGCGCAATCGGCAGGTCCTGGGCCAGGCGGTTGACATCGGCAAGGCTGGCGTCCCGCAGGCCAAGGACCCGCACCACGACGGCGGTGACGTTGTCAGCGCTGCCGGCGGCCAGGGCGGCGTCGACAATGCCCTGGCTGGCCAGTGGCGCGCTGGCCAGCGCCTGCAGGCCGGACAAGTCCCTGAGCCGACGGTCCGCCAGCACGCCGTGCACGCCGTCGGTCACCAGCACGAACACATCACCCACCAGCAGCTCGCCCTGCAGGTAATCCACCACGACATGGTCCTGGGCGCCCACCGAGCGCAGCAGCTGGTGCTTGAAGTCGGGGTGGCTCGCCGCATGGTCGTGGGTGAGCTGGAGCAGCGCGCCGGCGCGCAGCAGGTAGGCTCGCGAGTCGCCGACATGCGCCACGGTGTAGGACTGCCCGCAAAGAACCAGCGCCGTCAGCGTGGTCAGCCCCGTGACGGGCTGGCGGCGCCGGTTGATGCCGGACAACCAGGTGTTCTGGGCGGCGATGATCCGGTCCAGCGCCACGGTGGTGTCCCAGGTTTCGGGCGTGGCGTAGTAGTCGCGCACCAGGCTGGTGACGGTGGTCTGGGCCGCTTCCCGGCCCATGCCGCCGGCACTCACGCCATCGGCAATCGCCACGATGGAGCCCATGCCCTCCTGCCCCGGGTCGGGCAGCATGGCGGCACAAAAATCTTCGTTGACCGCCCGGCGCCCGGCCTGGGTTGCAAAACCGATGTCCAGGTGAAATGCCATGCACCGTTACCAAGCAAGTCGCATGCCCAGGCTTGGTGCGGCCAGCTACCGCCGGCGGCCCGTAAAGACGCTTCCCGCCACCGGGCGCTTGACAGCCGGCATCAGGTGGGTTGGCCGGAAATGTAGTGCTCCAGCTGCGCGATGACGAACCTCTGCTCGGAAATGATGTCCTTGACCAGGTCGCCGATCGAGATCAGGCCGATCAGCCGGCCATCGTCGACCACCGGAAGGTGGCGCAACCGGTTGTTGGTCATCAAGGCCATGCACTCCTCGCTGGTCTGGCACGGCTTGACCGACCTGACCGAGGTGGTCATGACGTCGCGCACCAGCGTCAGCGCCGAGGTGCGCCCCTTCAGCGCAATCTTGCGGGCGTAGTCGCGTTCAGTCACGATGCCGACGATCGCCTCGCCCTGCATCACCAGCAGCGCGCCGATGCCCTTGTCGGCCATGCGCTGCAGGGCATCGAACACCGAGTCGTCCGGCCCGATGGTGTACACGGTGGCATCGCTCTTGGATTTGAGAATGTCGGCTACAGCGGTCATGAATCGGCCTCCTTCTTGAACAAATCTGCCTGTGGCGCACAGTGTCAAGCCATACGCACCGCCAGCGCAAGAGGACAACGCCGCCGACGGCCTGTTTCCACCGTCCGGAAGCGCTCGGAAGTCAGGCACAAACAGACCTGGCACACCCTTTGCTTGATCTTTAGTGCGGCCCCGGTTGGCCGCATGCCAGCCCGGTGCCATGGCAGACCGGGCAGGCAAGACGCTGGCGTTCCATGGTGCAGGCGGCTTGCAGGCTTGATTTGGCCGCCGGAACGCATTTTTTTATGTTCGTGAACTGTCCACGGGGTGTGACGATGAAAAAATCCAGACTGGTGATGATTGGCAATGGCATGGCCGGCGTGCGTACGCTCGAAGAGCTGCTGAAAATTGCGCCCGAGCTTTACGAGATCACCGTGTTTGGCGCCGAGCCGCATCCCAACTACAACCGCATCTTGCTCTCGCCGGTGCTGGCGGGCGAGCAAACGCTGGGCGAAATCGTGCTGAACGACTGGGCCTGGTACACGGACCACGGCATCACGCTGCATGCCGGCTGGACGGTGACGAGCGTGGACCGGACGCGCCGCGTGGTGCACGCCCGCAATACCCTGGGGGAAACCCTTAGCGCCGAGTACGACCGGCTGGTGATGGCCACCGGCTCGAACCCGTTCATCTTGCCGATTCCCGGCAAGGATTTGCAGGGCGTGCTGGCCTACCGCGACATTGCCGACACCCAGGCCATGATCGACGCGGCCCTGGTGTACAAGCATGCGGTGGTCATCGGCGGCGGCCTGCTCGGCCTGGAGGCGGCCAACGGCCTGATGAAGCGCGGCATGGATGTCACCGTGGTGCATGTCATGCCCACGCTGATGGAGCGCCAGCTCGACGAGGCGGCCGGCAAGCTGCTGCAAAAGTCGCTGGCCGAGCGCGGCATGAAGTTTTTGATCGGCGCACAAACGCAGGAACTGGTCGGCGGCGGCGGCCCAGATGGCCAGCGCGTCACCGCTCTTCGCTTCAAGGACGGCAGTGAAATCCCGGCCGACCTGGTCTGCATGGCCGTTGGCATCCGCCCCAATACCGCCTTGGCCGAAGCCATGCGCCTGCATGTGAACCGCGGCATCGTGGTGAGCGACACGCTGCAGACCACCACCGACGCGCGCATCTATGCCGTCGGCGAATGCGCCGCGCACCGGGGCATCGCCTACGGCCTGGTCGCGCCACTGTTTGAGCAGGGCAAGGTGCTGGCCAACCATCTGGCGCAGTTCGGCATCGGCCGATATACCGGCTCGCTGACCTCGACCAAGCTCAAGGTCACCGGCATCGACCTGTTCAGCGCCGGCGACTTTTCCGGCGGCGACGGCACCGAGGAAATCGTCATGAGCGACCCGTTCGGCGGCGTCTACAAAAAGCTGGTCATCAAAAACGACAAGCTGATCGGCGCCTGCCTGTACGGCGACACGGTGGACGGCAGCTACTACTTCAAGCTGCTGCGCGACGGCCGCAGCATCGAGGGCATCCGCGACCGGCTGATGTTCGGCGAATCGAACATCGGCGACACCGGCCATGAAGGCCACAGCAAGGCCGCCGCCATGGCGGACACTGACGAAGTGTGCGGCTGCAACGGCGTGAACAAGGGCGCGATCTGCAAGGCGATCAAGGACAAGGGCCTGTTCACGCTCGATGAAGTGCGCAAGCACCCCAAGGCCAGCGCCAGCTGCGGCTCGTGCACCGGGCTGGTCGAGCAGATCCTGATGTTCACCGCCGGCGGCGACTACTCGGCCACGCCCAAGCTCAAGGCGATGTGCGGCTGCACCGATCTGGGGCACCAGGCGGTGCGCGACGCGATCCGCGCCAACAAACTGCTGGCCATTGCCGATGTGCACAGTTTTCTGGAGTGGCGCACGCCCAACGGCTGCGCCAGCTGCCGTCCGGCGGTGAACTACTACGTCACCAGCACCTGGCCCAAGGAGGGCAAGGACGACCCGCAAAGCCGCTACATCAACGAGCGCAGCCATGCCAACATTCAAAAGGACGGCACCTACAGCGTGATCCCGCGCATGTGGGGCGGCGAAACCAATTCGAGCGAGCTGCGCCGCATCGCCGACGCGGTCGACAAGTACAAGATTCCGACGGTCAAGGTCACCGGCGGACAGCGCATCGACCTGCTGGGCGTCAAGAAGGAAGACCTGATCAATGTCTGGAAAGACATCGGCATGCCCTCGGGCCATGCCTATGCCAAGGCGCTGCGCACCGTGAAAACCTGCGTCGGCAGCGAATGGTGCCGCATGGGCACGCAGGACTCGACACAAATGGGCAAGGACCTGGAACGCGCGCTGTGGGCCATGTATTCGCCGCACAAGGTCAAGCTGGCGGTCAGCGGCTGCCCGCGCAACTGCGCCGAGGCCGGCATCAAGGACATCGGCATCGTCGGCGTGGACTCGGGCTGGGAGCTGTACGTGGGCGGCAACGGCGGCATCAAGACCGAAGTCGCCCAGTTCCTGGTCAAGCTCAAGACCAGCGACCAAGTGATGGAGTACAGCGGCGCGTTTTTGCAGCTCTACCGCGAGGAAGGCTGGTACCTGGAGCGCACGGTGCATTACATCCACCGGGTCGGGCTGGAGCATGTCAAGAAGCAGGTGCTGGAAGACAGCGAGCGCAGAAAAGCGCTGTGGGAGCGCCTGCAGTTCTCCCTCGACGGCGAGCCCGACCCGTGGTTCGAGCACAAGGACGCGGCCGTGGACACGCGCCAGTTCAGCGCCATTTCAGCTGTCACAGCCTGATGGACAACGCCCGCATCCTGGGAATCAATGAGGAGTTAGCGCAATGAGTGAATGGAAAAAAATCTGCCTGGTCGATGACATCCCCGTGCTCGGCTCGCGCCGGGTCAGGCGCCCGCAAGGCATGGACGTGGCCGTTTTCCGCAACAGCGAAGACCAGGTGTTCGCCCTGCTCGACCGCTGCCCGCACAAGGGCGGCCCGCTGAGCCAGGGCATCGTTTTTGGCACCCGCGTGGCCTGCCCGCTGCACAACTGGAGCATCGGCCTGTGCGACGGCCAGGCCGCGCTGCCCGACGAAGGCTGCACCACCCGCTTTGCCTGCAGGGTTGATGGCGGCGAGGTGTACCTCGATGCCGGCGAACTGGCATCGCTGGCGCTCGATTTAATGCCGCCCAGGGCCGGCCCGGGTGCTGCATCCGCCGGCGCGATTGGCGACGCGACCTTTGATGTGCAGACCCCGCACAGCGCCTGAACACGCCTTTTTTTTGACCCAAGCCAGCAGGAGCCGCCATGACTGAAACGCGATCAACCTGTCCCTATTGCGGCGTTGGCTGCGGCGTGATCATCGAATCGCAGGGAAACGAGATCACCGGCGTGCGCGGCGACCCGGACCATCCGGCCAATTTCGGGCGGCTGTGCACCAAGGGCTCGACGCTGCACCTGACCGCATCCAGCGCGGTCACGCTGCAGACGCGGCTGCTCCATCCCATGCGGCGCGAGCACCGTGGCGAAGCGCCCAGGCGCACGTCCTGGGACAACGCGCTCGATTTCACCGCCAAAAGTTTCGCGCAGATCATCCTCGATCACGGCCCCGACGCGGTGGGCTTCTACATTTCGGGCCAGTTGCTGACCGAAGACTATTACGCCTTCAACAAGCTGGCCAAGGGCCTGATCGGCACCAACAACATTGACTCGAACTCGCGCCTGTGCATGAGCAGCGCCGTCGCTGGCTACAAGCAGACGCTGGGCGCAGACGCGCCGCCAGCCTGCTATGAGGACATCAATCACGCGCAGTGCCTGTTCATCACCGGCAGCAACACCGCCTTCGCGCACCCGATTTTGTTCCGCCGCATTGAAGACGCCAAAGCTGCCAATCCGGCGCTAAAAATTATTTATTGCGTCCCGCGCCGCACCGCCACCGCCGATATCGCCGACCTCTACCTGCCGCTGCAGCCCGGCACCGATGTGATGCTGTTCAACGGCATGCTGCACATCATGCTGTGGGAAGGCTGGATCGACCCGGCCTACATTGCCGCCCATACCTCCGGCTTCGAGGCACTGAAAGCCACGGTGCGCGACTGCACGCCCGACATGGTGGCGCAGGTTTGCGGCCTTAAAAAAGAAGACTTGTTCGCTGCCGCCAAACTGTTTGCCACCTCAAGCGCCACGCTCAGCCTGTATTGCCAGGGCCTGAACCAGTCGAGCAGCGGCACGGCCAAGAACGCCGCGCTCATCAATTTGCATTTGGCGACTGCGCAAATCGGCAAGCCCGGCGCCGGGCCGTTTTCGCTCACCGGCCAGCCCAATGCCATGGGCGGGCGCGAGGTCGGCGGCATGGCCAACCTGATGAGCGGCCACCGCGACCTGTCGAATGCCCAACACCGCGCTGAAGTCGCCGCGCTGTGGGGGGTGCATTCCGTGCCGGAAAAACCGGGCAAGACCGCCGTCGAGATGTTCCAGGCGGCGGCTGACGGCGAGCTCAAGGCGCTGTGGGTTGCCTGCACCAACCCGGCGCAGTCCATGCCCGACCAAGCCACTGTAAGGCGCGCGCTGGAGCGGGCCGAACTGGTGATCGTGCAGGAAGCGTTTTCCACCACCGCCACCTGCGCGTACGCCGACCTGCTGCTGCCGGCCACCACCTGGGGCGAAAAGACCGGCACCGTGACCAACAGCGAACGCCGCATCAGCCTGGTCCGGCCCGCCGTGGCAGCGCCCGGCGAAACGCGGCATGACTGGTCGATTGCAGTGGACTTTGCCCAAAGGCTTGAGCAGCTTTTGCCTGGACGAAGCGCCGCGCCTCTCTTTCCTTATTCAGTTGGGGATGCATCGATGGGTGCCGAAGCCCTGTGGAACGAGCACCGCGAATCGACGCGCGGCCGCGACCTGGACATCACCGGCATGAGCTATGCGCTGCTGGAGCAGGCGCCGCTGCAATGGCCGATGCGTGAAGGCGAAACGGCGGGAAAAACCAGGCTGTATGAAGACGGCATCTTCCCCACGCCCGACGGCCGGGCGAATTTCGTCAACACCGTGTACCGGCCCGTGGCCGAGCCGCGCGAATCACGCTACCCGTTTTCGATGACCACCGGCCGCCTGCGCGACCAGTGGCACGGAATGAGCCGCACCGGCACGCTGGGCCGGTTGTTTGGCCATGTGGCCGAGCCGTCGATCCAGATGAACGGGCAGGACATGGCGCGCCGCTTGCTCAAAGACGGCGACCTGGTGCATGTCACCTCCAAGCGTGGCTCCATTGTGGTGCCAGTGCAGGCTTCACCGGAAGTCGCGCTCAGCCAGGCCTTCATGGCGATGCACTGGGGCAGCGAATACCTGAGCGGCCTGTCAAGCGTTGGCCAGCCGCTGGCAGGCGTCAACGCCCTGACCACCTCGGCCTATTGCCCAAGCTCCAAGCAGCCAGAACTCAAGCACGCCGCCGTCAAGATATTGAAGGCCGAACTGCCTTGGTCGCTGCTGGCGATGGCCTGGTTCGACAAAGGCGATGCGCTGGCCGCCCACGAACAGCTCAAACCCCTGTTGGCCGCCTTTGCCTTTGCCAGCTGCGTGCCGTTTTCCAACAACAAGCCACTGGCCGGGCCCCAGCCTGAACGCAGCGGCATCATGTTCCGTGCAGCCGCCCATGAGGCGCCGAACGACGAAACCCTGGCGCTGCTGGAACGAATCTTTGGACTTGATGGCTCCTACATCCTGCGCTATGCCGACCGCAGAAAGGGCCAACGTCGCACCGTGCGGCTGGCACGCACCCACGAAGCGGCCGAATTGACTGGCTTCGTGCTGGCCGGCGACACCAGTGCCGAGGCATGGATCAGTACCTTGTTGCGGGACGAGCTGCCGGCGCAGGCCTATGGCCGGCTGCTGTTGCTGCCGGGAGCCAAGCCGCCGGTGGCCATCCAGTCGCGCGGCAAGGTCGTGTGCAGCTGCCTGAACGTCACCGACGTGGCCATCGACCACCAGCTGGCACTGCTGGCGCAGGATGCGGCCGTTGCCGACACCGACGACGCGCGCCTGGCTTCGCTGCAGCAGGCACTGAAATGCGGCACCAGCTGCGGCTCCTGCGTTCCCGAGATCAAGCGCAGACTGCGCTCGGCCAGAGCCGACATGGCAGCGCCGACGCGCGCCGTGATTCCGATTCGGCAGGTGGCTTAAGCTCATAACCGCAAGTCATCTGCATTCACGCACAATCGCCGCATGAGCATCAGCCACTACATCAAGGAAATCGGGCGCGGCAAGGACGGCGCCCGCCCGCTGTCGCGCGAACAGGCCGCCGACCTGCTCGGCCAGGTGCTCGACGGCGTCGTCACCGACCTGGAAATCGGCGGCTTTTGCCTGGCCATGCGCATCAAGGGCGAAACGCCCGAGGAAATGGCCGGCTTTCTCGATGCCGTCCACCAGCGGCTGAACCGGCTGCCCGCAGGCGATGGCCCTGTCGTGGTGCTGCCCAGCTACAACGGCGCCCGCAAGCTGCCCGTGCTCACGCCGCTGCTGGCGCT